>JBDTMO010000338.1:0-6410 GCA_039934235.1 bacterium
TCGGGTCCCGGATTGGTTGCGTACTTCTTGTGATTGACCTGGAAGTGGTCGCCCTGAATGAACAAGGGCCCGCGATAGCCTTCGCGCAGCGCGGCCGCGATCACTACCGACACATACTCGGCAGGGCGCTGCTCGGTGTACGCAATCTCCGACCGTGCGATCTCGAAAATGAACGCGCCGGCCTTTCTCGAAATGGCGGTCCGGAAGATGGCGCGCGCCGTGTCGTATGTCGCGCAGCGCACGTTGATGGCTGGCACCGTGAACCCGTGCACCTCGCTCCTGCCCCGTGCGAGATACAGATCGTGGATCGACGACGGTCGCACGCCGGCGGCTTGGCCGAGCTCCCAGATCAGCCAGCGCGCATACTCCTTGGCGGTGCCTTCACCGAAGACGGCGGCCGCGACCAGCTCATCCATCGCTGGCGTGGCGAGTGCCTCCGGACGAGAAACAGAAACCCGGTCATCGGCGACAGAAACGGCGTCGCCGAAAAGATTGTTCAATACGTCGAGATCGTGCATGCGATCCTCGGAAATGTGCGTCTTGATGGCGAACGGCTGAAGCTCGTCGTGCGGTGAATGCGTCGCAAGTGTCGAGCTGGTGCGCCTGCTGAATCAGATTACTCGCGATGGATCGGTCTTGGGAAGCAGATTCCATTCCTCGCGCGCCTGGTCGGCATCGGAGCGGCCGAGCATGGCATACGTGAATTGCTTGCCGAGCTCCACGCCCGGCTGGTCGAATGCGTTCACGCCATACAGGCGACCCGCATAGGCCGTCGCGATCTCGAGGAACATCAGCAGCCCACCCACGTGCCACGCGTCCACACGCTCGAGGGAGAGCGTCATGTTCGGGCGACCGCGCCGCGCGAGCGCACCCGCGGTGGCGCGGCGCTCGATGTCGAGTAGCTCGCTCAGGTGATGTCCACCGAGATACGCAAGCTCGGGAATGTCCGGGTGCAGCTTCGGGATTTCGACGTCTGTGCTACCCTCGTCGACGCCAATGAAGGTCACCGTCTTATCGCCCGGACCCTCCATGAACAGCTGCACCTTGCTGTGCTGGTCGGTGGCGCCGAGCGCACCAACTGGCGTTGGCCCAACGCCGCCGTCGCCCACTGCGCGATGCTTGCCGAGACTCTCCGCCCAGAGCTGCACGAACCAGTCGGCCATGTCGCGCAACGCGTCGCTGTACGGCATGAGCACGTGGATGTGCCGCCCGTGACGCAAATCAGCGAGATGCTGCAAAGCCGCAAACGTGCCGGCGATGTTCTTTCCAATCACGCCGGACGCACACCGCGTCCGCATATCCGCGGCGCCGTCGAGCAACTCCGTCGTGTCGATTCCCACTAACGCGGCGGGAAGGATGCCAACCGGAGTGAGGACACTGAAGCGGCCTCCCACGTTCGACGGAATCTCGAGGGCGGTCACCTGTTCGCTGCGGGCGATGGCGCGCAGTGCGCCCTTCTCAGGATCCGTCACGAAAACGAGGCGTGCCTTCGCTTCACTGTCGCCAAGTGCAGCGGCCAACCTTGCGCGGATGATGAGGTACTGCGCCATCGTCTCGGCTGTGCCACCGGACTTCGACGTGACCACGAACAGGCTGTGACGAAGGTCGAGACGCGAGAGGAGCGCCGAAATATTCGCGGGGTCCACATTGTCGAGGACGTGGAGTCGCGGATTGCCGCCGCGCGCAGCGTCGTCGAGCAGATTCCACTGTGGTGCACAGAGCGCAGTGCGTAGCGCGATCGGGCCCAGTGCCGACCCGCCAATGCCCAACACGACGACGTCTGTAAGCGCGTCGTCACCCTTCCGAAGGCGCTGGCGCTGCACGAAGTCGAGCGTTTGGCGATGCAGCGCACGATTGTCCGGCAAGTCGAGAAAACCGAGCGTGCCCTCTCCGTATTGGTCGACAACCGCTTTATGCGCCGCGGCGAACGACGCGCTGGCGTCGGTCCACTCAGCCGCGGTGATGCCGCCATCGATCGGCGGCGCCATCATGTTCGTGTAGTCGAGACGAATCGTCATGTCGTGCGCTCGTGTCGTTGAGGTGCACAGTGTCTAACGTCGATGCGAGCCACGTTCAGACCGTGATCGTGAGCCCGTCAAACGCGGGAGAGACTCCCGGCGGCAATTCTGCCTCGAGATCCGCATGGAAATTGTCGTGCGTCAAATGCGTGAGGTACGTGCGATCCGCTCCGACATCCTCGGCCACTGCGAGCGCTTCCGAGAGGCTCAAGTGCGATGGGTGCGGCCGGCGAAACAGCGCGTTGATCACCAGGACGCGCGCACCACGCAGCAGTTGCAGCGCCGAATCCGGCACCGACTTGGCATCGGTGACATAGGCGAGCGGCCCGATGCGATACGCAAACACCGTTGCGACAGGACCATGTGGCACTGGCACCGCGGTGACGTCGATGCCGGCGATTTCCAGTGTTTCGCGCGGCGCGACAATGATCGCCCTGCCCTGAGGCTTCGACGTTCCTGGCAGCGGCTTGATGCTGTCGTCGAAGATGTAGTTGAATTTCTGCTCGATAGACCGCAGCGTCTCCGCCGACCCATACATGGGCAGGTGCACATCACGCCGGGCCGAGATGGCGCGCAGATCATCGATGCCGTGCGTGTGGTCTGCGTGGTCGTGCGTAAAGAGCACCGCATCGACGTGATCGATATCGGCTTGCACGAGTTGCAACCGCAACTCGGGTGGCGTGTCGATCAGGATGACGTGCCCGTCGTCGGTTTCGACGGCCGCGCCAACGCGTGTTCGGCGATCGCGTGGATCGCGCGAGTGGCACACTGCGCAGCCGCACCCAAGTTGCGGAACGCCAAAGCTCGTTCCCGTACCAAGAAAGGTGAGCTTCACCGCGACAAGTGCAGGTCGACGAACAGCGTGCTCATACCGTCTCGACCTTCATCATGTTTGTCGTACCCGGCACATCGAACGGTACGCCCGCCGTAACGACGACACGATCGCCTTCTCGGGCAAGTCCATGCAGCCGCACTTGCTCGAGCCCAAGCTTCACCATGTCCCAGTAGGAATCACAGTGTTGGACCAGGCATGGAATCACACCCCAGACCAACGATAGTTGGCGATAGGTGCGCTCCTGATCGGTGAGCACGAGAATCGGAACATTCGGGCGATGCGATGCAACAATGCGCGCTGAAAAGCCACTCTTGGTAAACACGATCAGGGCTGGTGCAGCCAGGCTACGAACTGCGGACGTAGCAGCGGCAGCAATGGCCTGTTCGGTGGACACCGCGGACTCCCCTGTAAACCGGCGCTCGTCGTTGCGGACGATGCGCGGATGCTTTTCGATTTCCATGATGATCCGCGACATCGCCTCCACGGCGAGACGCGGATATTGTCCGGCGGCCGTCTCGGCCGAGAGCATCACCGCGTCCGTGCCGTCGAAGATGGCGTTGGCGACGTCGCTCGCTTCGGCGCGCGTCGGGCGCGGATTCGTGATCATCGACTCGAGCATCTGCGTGGCCGTAATGACGGGCCGGCCCAGCTTGTTGCACAGAGAGATGATCATCTTCTGCGCGATGGGCACTTCCTCGAACGGCAGTTCGACGCCGAGATCGCCGCGCGCCACCATGACGGCGTCGGATGCGCGCACGATGCTCTCGATGTTCTCGAGCGCCGAATCCT
Source organism: bacterium (assembly GCA_039934235.1). Taxonomy (GTDB): domain Bacteria; phylum Gemmatimonadota; class Gemmatimonadetes; order Gemmatimonadales; family Gemmatimonadaceae; genus AG11. The sequence continues at coordinate 3,643 of JBDTMO010000338.1, forward strand.
TTTCAATTTTTGCCACGACGAGCATGTCCTTCGGGATCTTTTCCCGCAGCTCGGCGATGTCCTGTGCGCGCCGCACGAAGGAGAGGGCGAGATACTCCAGCTTGTGCTCCACCGCGAACGTGACGTCGGCCCAGTCTTTCTCGGTAATGGACGGAGCGCTCACGGCCACGCCGGGCAGGTTCATTCCCTTGTGACTCTTGATCATGCCGCCGTGGAGCACGCGCGCCTTGACCGTGTGCGTGCCCACTTCGAGTGCGACGAGCTCGATGAGGCCGTCGTCGACCAGGATTCGGTCGCCGACCTTCAAGTCGTCGCAGAGATGCTCGTACGTCGTGGGAAATTGGTCGGGTCCCGCATCTTCTCCAGCTACGAGCACAAGGTCTTGCCCGTCGGTAACCGCCCTGGGCTCGGCCAGATCGCCAATGCGAATTCGGGGGCCCTGCAAGTCGCCAAGAATAGCGACTGGGCGTCCAAGTTCCTCTGCGGTTGACCGGACGAGCGCCACGGTGGCGGCGTGCTGTTCGTGCGTGCCGTGCGAGAAGTTCAACCGGGCGACACTGAGGCCGGCCTCCATGAGGCTGCGCAACGTCTCACGATTATTGGAGGCTGGGCCGAGCGTGCAGACGATCTTCGTGCGAGGAAAAGTCACTGGTGTTAGTTAGAAGGACACGTGAGATGGGACGAGAAGGGCCACCTTCTTCTCGAGTCCGTGCGTGAGGGAATCGAAGCTCTTCTGGAAACTCGCGAGCCCTTCGGAGAGCAGCTTGTTCGTGACGTCGGTGATATCGATGCCGACGGACGCAAGGTCGCTCATCGTGCGCTCAGCCGCGGCGAAATCTGCGTCGACGGTACGCGTGACGTCTCCGTGATCGCGGAATGCCTCGATGGTTGCCGGCGGCATGGTATTCACGGTGTTCGGTCCAACCAATTGCTCGACGTACATGACGTCGCGATACGCAGGATTCTTGGAACTCGTGCTTGCCCAGAGAGGGCGCTGCTGCCGCGCACCAGCCTGTTCGAGCGGCGCCCAGCGTGGCGCGGAAAACTCTCCGAGGAACAGCTTGTACGCGAGTTGCGCGTTTGCCACGGCGGCCTTGCCGCGGAGTGCGAGGATGTGATCGCGCGCGCCACCGTCCGCCTGCGCGGCGAGCGCGTCGAGGCGCTTGTCGATCTCGGTATCCACACGGCTCACGAAGAATGACGCCACGGATGCGATGCGGTCGATCGGCTTGCCTGCGGTGAGACGATCCTCGAGGCCCGCGATGTAGGCGTCGATGACACGACGATGGGCCTCGATGGCGAAGAGCAACGTGATGTTCACGTTGAGTCCCGCGCCGATGAGCGTCCGCACGGCAATCGCGCCCTCGGCAGTACCGGGCACCTTGATCATCACATTCGGCCGGTCGACCATCGCCCATAAGCGCTGTGCCTCAGCGACGGTCTCCCTGGAATTGTTTGCGGAGCCTGGGGATACCTCGATGGAGACGTATCCGTCGCCGCCGTTGGTGGCCTCGTACACCGGCATGAACAGGTCGCATGCGTCGCGAACGTCGGACGTCTCCACGAGTTCGAACAATTCCATCGGCGTGCCGCCAGCGGGCGCGCCCCGGAGTTGGTCATCGTATGCGGTTCCTTCGGCGAGTGCCTTCTCGAAGATGGTCGGGTTTGACGTCATACCCGTGAGCGCGTCCTCGCGAATGCGGCGGGTCAGGTCGCCGTTGCGGAGGATCGTGCGATCGATGAAGTCGAGCCAGATGGACTGGCCGGCGTCGTGGAGCTGCTGCAGGCGATTCGTCATGGCGTGCGGGAGAGGGGTCGACGCAAGATACACAGTCCGCACCGTTATTTCGCCCCGGGGGTTCGAACGAGAGGAGCTGACCCGTTTGCACGTGCGTGCATGCCTGCTAATTTGGCTCAGGACTGTGTGTGATTGGCGGCCTCGGCACCCCGAATGGAGCATCCGGAGTGAGCTTCCGCTGGTTTTTTTCAGTTTTTTTGCCTATTTGCTCCGCCACGGCACGAGGTCTGCCATTCCCCGAGCCCGGCAGAACTGCGACGACCCTCGTCGCACCCGCAACCTCGCCCGCGGGGAACGAGATCATAGGGCGACGGCGACGGAGGACAAGGATGAAGACCAGGAACTTTGCGTTGTGTGCACTCGGCCTCGCAGCCGCCATCACAATCGGCGGAGCCGACACGGCATCCGCACAGGCGCAGTCGCAGAAGCGCATTCCCGTGCGGAAGGATGCACCGCCCGCGGAAACACCCGTAGCCAAAGTTGACACCGTTCGGATCGTCCGGGTGGACACGGTCACGATGCGTGGACGAACCGATACAGTCACGATCAGGACGAAGCCGGACACTGTCGTTCAAATGGAGGTGCTGCCTCTCCAGAAGCTCCCTGGCGTGTATTTCGGACTTGGCGGAGGCGTGGCCATTCCGTATACCAGCTGGCGCAATTCGACGAAGGATGGCCCTGCGATTCAGGGTCAGCTTGGTTGGTTCCCGAAGGACGGGTACCTCGGCATTCGCGTTGACGGTTTAGGCAACTTCAACTCGCATCGCAAGACGGACTGCCCCGCATGCCCAGATCCGAAGCTGTACGAGGGCAACGCGGACCTGGTGCTCCGTTTCCCGCTTGATCGCACGAGCCACATCAATCCGGTGCTGTACTTCATGGGCGGCGGCGGTTTGGACAAGTTCACCGACTTCCTGCCCTACAAGAACAGCGACAATGTGGTCGTGACGGCTGGTGGCGACACGTACAT
>JBDTMO010000339.1:0-6405 GCA_039934235.1 bacterium
AGTGCGTCAGCGAGGTCCGAGACGCGTTGCGTGTCTGGATACGCGGTGACGTGGACGATGAATGGCCAGAGTGGTTCGGGCACGACAGCCTTGAGCGCCGCGGCGGCTCGCTCTCCGACGCGCACGCGCTGCGCCGAGTCGAGAATTGCTCGGAGTGCGTAGCCGGTGTCATCAACGCCTTCGAAGAGAAGCTCGTTCGCTCCAGCAAGCACGAGCGCACGAATGTCAGCGGTGTATTCAAGTCCGGCGCGACAGCAGCCCACGACGGGTGGTGCGCTGTCCTTCGCGCAAATACGGGTGACGACATCCGACACCGACCGTCCATCGATGTCTCGTGCATCGACGAGCACCGCAGCGATAACACCCGTCGTGGTGGTCACGAGGTGTTCGAGCTCGGTCACGCGGTCGACGAAGTGCAGGTGATGACGCTCTCTTAGCGCGGAACGAAGTCGTCCACGTGCGGCGGCACCGAGCACGAGCGCAACGACGACACTGTCTGCGCCGGGAATTTCGTTCACGTGCTCGTGGGATAACGGTCGGTCCCTATGCATGACGATCGCGACGCGCCGCAGGGAGTATCTGTAGCGCTCCTAATTTCCGGAGCGCTCCATGTCGCGTCTCATTACGCGGTTCGTCGCCGTGCTGCTCGTCCTCGGCATTGCCGCATGCAGCAACCCCACATCCCCCGCCAGCCGACAGATTCGCTCCACGACCACACCGGCGTCGCATGACGAGGTTGCCGACACGACCTGCCGGACGGGATACAATGTCGGACAGGGCCGGTGCGGTACCTGACGCCTCACACCGCGGCGAGATGTCGCACCTCGAGAGCGACAGTCTCAATGCCCGGCGTGAGTACGCGCATGCGTGGCCGTTCGTCCGGCACGCGTGCGGACTCCGTCGTGTGATGCACTATCTCATGGTAGCCAAACTGCTCGGCGATCGCTCTCGCACGCGCGCGGAATATCTCGGCGTTGGCGTCACCATGCAGGATCTGGTGCGCGCGAGAGAGATCGAGCGCGACCGAGGCAAGGTCATAGGGCGCCGCGGTGCTCGCCGTGACTGCGGCGAATTCCGTCGTGATCATGTCAATGATATCGCGACGGCCCAGCCGTGCGGCGGCCATGGCCAGTCCGCCCATGATCGGGAGACGAATGCGATCCGCTGGGTTGCGCGCGAGCACCGAGAGAAAGGCGGACAGCGCGATATCCGGATGACCCGCCTCGAGAAAGAGCTGGCCAATGTTTCCGAGCGCACCCGATTCGAGCGACGCGTCCTTGTCGGCGCGCAAAAAGGCTTGCCACCCGTGCGCAACGGCCACGTCGAACATTTGCGCCGTTGCGGCCACCACCATCAACGCGTGGTGCGCTGTTGATGCGAGCCGATTCAGCCCCGAACGCTCCGCCGCTGCGACCGCGCGGCGACCGTAGCGTCGTGACGCGGGATAATTGCCGCGCAACCGCGCGAGGATGGCGCGTCCATTCAGTGCGCGCGCACGCAGCTCGTCGGAATCGAAGCGGCGCGCCACCTGCGCAACACGCCGGTAGCGTTCATCGGCGACATCGAGGTCACCTCGCTTCCATGCCAGACGCGCACGCACCGCTTCGACCCGCGCGCGTTCCAGCGACGACATCGCTTCAGCTGCGGCGACGTAGGCAGCAAGTATGGCATCGGATACTTCCAAGGCGCCTGCGTCCTCAATATCTTCGCAAAAAATGCGCAGCCGTCCTTCCAGTGACTGCTCGTCGTGCGCCGTCGGCGGATCGGTTTTGTGCCCGATCTCCCACGCCGTCTCGCCGATTGCGCTGCGGACGGTGCGTGCAATGGTCTCGAGATAGCTTGCGCGATCGATCGCCGGCAGCATCGCAGCATGTTCGAGCAACGCGCCGACGTTCAACCAGCTCCCATCATCTGCGTCCAGCAGGTGCGCGCTTCTCTTATAAACCACGCGATACGCCTCAAGGACGCTAGTCGAACGGGCCTGCAGCGGCGTATGCATTGTCGGAAGCTCTTGGAACCGGCGGCTGCACACAAGGGTTCAACTCACTTACCCTCTTCATCTTTCCGCTCATGTCGCGACCTGACCCCGGCATTACCCGCGGTGTAATGGGAACGCGGTCGCAGACGATCGTGGCCGCATGCTTTCGAGGCCGGCCAGAACGAAAGTGGCTCGACTCGCTTCGCGGCGCCGGACTCGAACTGACTTTTATCGACTCACGCGTTGAAGTAGTCGCAAACGCGCTTGCCGAGCGACCGCGAGTCGTGCTGCTGCCAGCCTCGGATGCTCGCGGTGTCGCATGCGCTCCGTTGATCGCGCGCCTGCGCGACAAGGCGCCCGATGTGCGCGTGTTGCTGCTCCTCCCGAGCGGATCGCCTGGCCCAGGCGTCGTGGAGGCAATGCGCGCGGGAGGCGTGCCGGTGTTCTTTCGCACCAGGTCCGAGTTGCTTGCGTACCTCACCCGTGACTCCGAGGGGGAGCCGGTCTCCGAACAGGATCACGAGGCAATCCGCGCGCTCGTTGGCGACCGCCACGCTCCGGCGCTCGTGGACATGCTCGTATTTTGCGCCGTTCACGCACACCAGCCGCTCGTTGTCAGTGAACTCGCACGTTCATTCGGGTTGTCGCGCCGCGCGTTCACGCGTCGCGCGCGCACCGCGTCCTGGCCAACACCGGTCGAGCTGATCGAATGGGGGCGACTGCTTCGCGCGAGCATCGTACAATGGCGCGCGTCGGCAAGTTTGATTGCGTTGGCGCACGCGTCCGGTTTCAAGAGCCCGCTCGCGCTGCGACGCGCGGTCGCGCGCCGGCTGATGCAACGTGTTGGCGTTCCACACCAATTGTCGCCAATCCGCGTTGGCACCGCACTTGGACGCCGTCTGGACGACCTCGCACTCGCAGCGAGCCACGGAACGTCCGCGTAACGCCGACTCGCCTGCCCTCACGCCACGCGCGCGATGCCGTAGAATTTTCGCACCTGTTCGACGAGCACTGTCCACCGCCCAATGACACGTCGTGCCTCGGGAAGCGCCGCGAGCAGGCCGCGTCCATATCGCTTCGTCACGATGCGCGAGTCGCCAATGACGACGACGCCACGATCCGTGGCCGTGCGGATGAGCCTCCCGAATCCCTGCTTCAACCGCAGCGACGCGTGCGGCAGCATGTATTCCGAGAATGGATCCCCGCCCCGCGCAACGATGGCTTCGCACTGCGCAGCCGTCACAGGCTCGGTGGGCACGCGAAACGGAAGCTTCGCGATGATGAGACCGCGCAGCGCGTGTCCGGGTACGTCGACGCCTTCCCAGAACGAGGCGGTGCCTAGGAGAATGGCTTGACCCGAGTCGCGAAAACGTGACAACAGGGCGTCCCGACTCTCTTCGCCGTGCACGAGCAATGGCCACCGGCGCTCGACGCCACGCGAGCGTAATTCCGTCGCAAGCTGTCGGACCTCACGATGGCTCGTAAACAGCACAAACAGCCCACCGTCAGATGACTCGGCGACATCGAGCACGATGCGCGTGATGGCATTCCGGTGCGCATCCGCGTCGACGTTCGGTGCAGGAATGTCGGACGGGATCACGAGCAATGATTGCGTGTCGTAATCGAATGGTGACGGGAAGACGGCCGTTGTCGGTGCGAGGCCCGCGTTATCGAGGCCCAGTCTCGCGGCCAGGAAATCGAATCGATGCGAATCGGACGCGACGTCGCCCGACGACGCCGTCAGCGTTGCACTCGTGACGATCGTGCTGTCCAGGCGCTTGAACAGGTCTTCGCGCAGGATAGGCGCGAGATCGAGCGGCACACTGGACAGCGCCACTGATTTCTCGCGCCCGCGCACTTCCACCCACCGAATGCTGTCGTCATCGGGAGGCGGCGCAAGCGCTCGCCGCAAGCCGTCGCCAACGCCCTGCAGACGCCGGCTGACGGAACGCAGTTCGTTCATCAGTGGCGCAAGCTCCTCGTCGAGCTTGACACTTCCCTCGATGCGGTCACGCACCAGGGAAAGACCTTGATTGAGCAACTCGATCTCGCCCAGCGTGTCTTCGAGCGAGAGTCGAAGGCCGGCCTTCCAGATGGCGTGCGATGCGAAGGCTTGCGTAAGACGAACCACCGGCTGGCCGGCCTCCTCGATGAACGTATCGAGAAGATCGAAGAGCAACTCACTCTTCTGCCGCAGCGCACTCACCGCAGGTGCAAGCTTCGCCTCGAGAAGATCGAGACTCGCCGTACTCAGTAAATCCTTGCTGGCGGCGAGGCGCATGGCCAGCGCAGGGAGCAAGCCCTTGCCGCGACGGTCGAGTCGCCCCATCAGGCGTTGCAGTCCACGACGCGTGACGGTGCTGCCGAGGTGCGAGGCCGCGGCGTCTTCCAGATGATGACCTTCGTCCACCACCAGCCGGCTGTATGCGGGGAGCACGGCTGCATCGTCCCAATTCTGCGCCGCGCGACGCACCGCAAGATCCGATAAGAGCAGGTGATGGTTCACGACGATGACGTCCGCTTCGGCGGCGCGACGTCGTGCGGCGAAGACAAAGCACTTCTCGAAGTGCTCGCACTTTACGCGTGTGCACACATCCGGCTCGGCGGACACCTCGTCCCACACCTCAGGACGCGGCGGCATCGGAAGATCTGCGAGCGATCCGTCCGACGTCCGCGCCGCCCAGGCGGCCAGCGTATTGAGCTCCGCCGCCATGCCGTCCTCGAACAGTTGCGCCGCGCCACCGACTGCCTGCTCGAGGCGCGCCTTGCAGAGATAGTTGCGCCAGCCCTTCAGCAGTGCGAAGCGCACCTTCTGGTCCGTCAGTGCCAGCGCAAGGAATGGCAGGTCCTTGCCGACCAGCTGTTCCTGCAGGTTGATCGTATTCGTCGACACGACGGTCCGTTCGCCATTGGCGGCGGCCCAGCGTAATGCGGGTACGAGATAGCCGAGTGACTTGCCAACGCCCGTACCCGCTTCGAGCAACGCGACGCCGCCTTCGTTGTAGACGCGGGCAATCGTCGCCGCCATGGCGCGTTGACTCGCACGATCTTCGTAGCGCGCGTGCTGCTTCGCGATCGCGCCGTCGGGGCCCAGGTCATGCGCGATCGCCTTAGGGTCGAGCCGAGCCTGCTTCTCGGTGAGCGGCACTTCCACGACGACGTACAGCTTCCTTGCGTCGTTGTCGATGATGCCGAATCCGATCCCCTCCTCGTGCATCTTCGCGGCGACATCGTAGTCAGCGCCGGAGGGTTCCAGCAGCCCCGACGGATGGTTGTGCACGAGCATCTCACCGCGTTTCGCAAAACCCGGTAGGGCGAGGACGCTGCCGACGTCGCCGCGTGCGACGACCCGAGCCGTGAGCACGACGCCTTCTTCGTCGATGGACGAGGCGAAGCACACTTCTCGACCACCAGCCATGCGAATGGCCGCCCGCATGCCCGCGGACGCGGACGCGGCAATCCTGTTGGTCGACGGGGGCTTGGGAGCGGGGCGTGGCACCCCTGAAGATACACCGAAGGGCCGAAGCCCGGGTAGCGGGCTGGTTAGGTCTTCAGGGGCTTTTTCTTGGCGGCCGGAAACAACACGTTGTTGAGGATCAGCCGGTAACCCGGACTCGATTTGTGCAGCGACAAGTCCGTCGGCGGGTTGCCGATGGCGTGTTGCGGATCTTCAGGGTCGTGTCCGCCAAGGAATGTCCACGTGCCCTTCCCGTAATCGCCGTGGATGTACTTCACCCATGGCGCGCCTTCTTCGGTGGCGAGGATGATGTCGCCCGGCTTCAAGGTGGCTTTCGTGAAGCTCGTCGTGACGCCGTAATAATCGTTCACGACGCTTCGATGATTCTGCACGAGCATGCTTGGGACAGGGTCGAACTTCGCCGAAAAGTTGAAGAGCGTAAACGTGCCCAGGGGCTGTCGCCGGCCCGGCACGTTCACCTGGTGTCCGTCGATGTCGCTCATTGAATTCACGAACGGCGAATGCTCGAGATGCGCGTCCTTGAACGCGAGCGAACGTTTCCAGTTCATGCGGGCATCGGCGTCTGGATCCATGGGCGATCCATCGGCGAACTCCCCCGCGATGTCGACATCATGTCCAGCAATCGCCAGCTCGATTGTCTCGGTCGCGCCGCACATGGCAAACAGAAACCCGCCGCGCTCGACGAACACGCGAATGCGCTCCGCCACATCCTTCTTGAGTCCCGGAACGCTGGCGTAGCCAAGCTTCTTCGCCATGGCAGCGTTCTTGGCGACCATGTCGCGAAACCACGGAGCGTCGCGGTAGCCGAGTTGGAACTTGTTGAACTGGCCCGTGAAATCTTCGTGGTGCAAGTGCAGCCAGTCATACTTCGTCAGGTCGCCCTGCTCCACCTGTTCGTCGTAGATCGGCGTGAACTCGATGCCGGCGTACTTGAGCGCGAGCGTAACGG
>JBDTMO010000340.1:0-6389 GCA_039934235.1 bacterium
TAAAATCTGTCCCCGAAGGATTTTACACACTGATGGCAGTGCCATTGCCGCTGCAGGGTTTGGATGCTTCGCCAGTGCGAGCTTTGTTATTTGAAGATCCCAGCCTTTTTGCAAATTACGAAAAAGGCTTTGACCTTCTAATTTCAGCATTCGCGCGCGCATTGTCGAGATACGCACAGTGGCCCCGGGTGAAACGGTCAGCTACGACGCGACTTGGACGGCCGAGGGTCCGCGACGGATCGCCACTGTTCCAGTGGGGTATGCCGACGGGTATCGCCGCGGGCTGAGCAATTGCGGTATCGCGTTGCTGCGTGGTCGGCGCGTACCGGTCGTCGGGCGCGTGACCATGGACATGACGATGCTCGACGTCACTGGCACGACCGCCGAACTGGGCGACCGTGTGACGCTTTTGGGGGAGGACGGGGACGACGTGATCACGGTCAGTGAGCTGTCGGAGTTGAGCGACATCTCTCCGTACGAGATTCTCACGGGTCTGCGGCAGCGCCTGCCGCGCCTGTATTCCGACGTGCGCGCGCCAGAGAGCGGCTCGTGAGGCGTCGAGCCGTCATCCTGATCCTCGACGGCGTCGGTGTTGGCGCCGCTCCGGACGCTGCTGCCTATGGCGACGTCGGGAGCGACACACTCGGGAACATCGCCCGCGCGCTGCACGGCCTGTCGCTTCCGAATTTCCAGGCGCTCGGCCTCGGTAACCTCGCGTCCATCGAGGGTGTCGCGCCAACGGATGCACCCGAAGGCGCGTGGGGGCTCATGCAGCCCGCGTCGCCAGGGAAGGACAGCACGACGGGCCACTGGGAGATTGCCGGGCTTCATCTCGAACGCCCCTTTCCCACGTATCCCAACGGATTTCCGCCCGACGTGATCAAGGCGTTCTCCGCCGCGACTGGTCGCGGGGTACTCGGTAACGTTGCTGCCAGCGGCACCGAGATCATCGATCGCTTGGGCGATGAGCATGGGCGGACGGGCAAGTGGATTGTCTATACGTCGGCCGACTCCGTGTTTCAGGTTGCTGCCAACGAGGACGTCGTGCCGCTTGCGGAGTTGTACGCGGCCTGCGAGATCGCGCGAAAGCAGCTCGCTGCGCCGCACGACGTGTCGCGCGTGATCGCGCGACCCTTCGTCGGCAGTGAGGGCGCGTTTCAGCGGACGAAGAATCGGCGCGATTACTCCCTCGTGCCGCCCGGCGAGACCCTGCTTGACGCGCTTGCGGGTGCCGGGGTCCACCGTGCTGGCGTGGGGAAAGTAGATGACCTGTTTGCCGGACGAGCGTTGCGCGCTCAGCACACTGCGAGCAACGCGGAGGGCATTCAGGCCATTCTCGAATGGCTGGCGGGGTCTCAGGGTGGGTTGCTGTTCGCCAACCTTGTAGATTTCGACACTCTGTACGGCCACCGGAACGATGTGGCCGGGTTCGAGGGCGCCCTGCGCCAGTTCGACGACGCATTGCCGGCTATTCGCGCTGCCCTTCGTGAGGACGATCTCCTGTTCATGACCGCCGACCATGGCAACGACCCGACGACGGGCTCGACCGATCACGCGCGTGAGTGCGTGCCGCTGCTCGTCGCCGGCCCGCAGGTGCGCGCGGTGGCGCTCGGCCGTCGCGAGACGTTCTCCGATCTCGGTGCGACTGTGGCGGATTGGCTGAATATCCCGTTCCGCGGGCCCGGTACCTCGTTTCTGCCAGCGCTGGAGCGCGGCACGTGACGTCGGAACTCACGAGCGTTCTCGCGCCGGGGTCACGCGATGGCGTCATGCTGCGCGAACGGGCAGCGGCGGCGATGGAACACGCGTACGCGCCGTATTCCCGGTTTCGTGTGGGCGTCGCGCTGCTCGGTTCCGATGGAAGTGTCGCGGAAGGATGTAATGTCGAGAATGCGTCCTATCCCGCGGGTATCTGCGCGGAACGCGCTGCGGTTGCGGCTGCGGTCGCCCGCGGAGTGCGTGATTTCGTCGCAATCGTGATTTGTACGGAGGCGGATTCGCCGACACCGCCATGCGGCATCTGTCGGCAGGTATTGATGGAATTTGCACCGCAGCTCGAGGTGCTCAGCGTAACGCGCAATGGCGCGGAAGCACTGTGGTCCATGCCGGACCTTCTTCCCAAGGCCTTTACCCCCACGTCGTTGGGACGCCGCTAGTGCGTCCAAGCGTCGACGGACGGAGTGTACGTAGTGTCTGATCGGATTATCCGGGGCGCGCTTGGCGCGCTCCTGCTCATTGGTGTTTTCGGTGCATGCACAGAGCAGGTGACCGGCTCGCTCGGCTGCCCTGCCTTGTGCGTGGACGAAAGTGCCTCGTTGCGCGACACGATTCTTACGGCCGCTATCATCCTCGATTCCACGTTCGTCGGATTTCCCCGTCCGGGCGACACGCGCGACATCACCCTGTTCAACCAGATTGATACGGCTGACGTCCGCATCGGCGTTCACTACGACACGTTGCCGACAAGGTACCAGATTCCCGGCGCTGCGTCCGACAGCCTGATTCGGAAGGTGGACAGCGCAACGATGATCTTCGTCATCGACACGTTTGCCCTTCGAGCGACGACGCCGATCACCATCGACGCGTTCGACATCGACACTGCGGCGACGGACACACTCACGTCGACAATCCTGCCGCTCTTTCGTCCAAACCGGTTGATTGGCTCGCAGACATATGTTGCCGCTGATTTCGCCACGGACACTGTACGGCTCGCGCTGAGCAACGACGCATTGTTCGCGAAAATCAAGGACACGCTGCGGCTGCGCATCGGGCTTCAGGTACGCGGATCGGGCACCAGCCGGCTTCGCATGCTGGGCACGTCGTTTCCCCCACGAATTCGCTTCCGGACCTCGGTAGATACAACGGTGGTGCCGGACACCATCTTTCCACAATCGATCTCTCCGGCGGGCGATCTGTATCAGCAGGCTGCGTTCAGGTTGTTCCCGGTGGTCGTGAAGGGCAGCCTTCCCCAGGCGCCAAACGACCGGCTGGTCATCGGCGGTATTGCCGGCGCCCGCACCTATCTACGCTTCGACGTCCCGGCCATCCTGCTGGACTCGGTCACGGTTATCCGTGCCTCGCTGCTGCTCACGCAGCTGCCGGCACGATCCATAGCAGCAACGGCCGACTCGATAAGCGTGTACACGCAGCCAGTGCTTGCAGCGCCCTCGATTACGGACGTGTTCACCGCCTCCACGTTCCTCGGTGGTGCTGGCCTGTACGGCATCGACTCTGTCAGATACGGGGCGCGTGATAGCGGCCCCCGAAGCGTCGAGCTCGTGAACCTGTTGCGATTCTGGCGTGCTGTCGGCTCAGAGAATACGAACCGTTCCATCGTTTTGCGATCGCCACTCGAGGGAAATATTCCGGGCGAGTTGGGCTTTGTGTCCATGGAAGGTCCGGTCGCTCAGCGTCCGCGTCTTCGCATCACTTATGTGCCGCGACGCGGCTTCGGGATCCCGTGATCATGCGTTCTCTGTCATTCCGTCTTCTTACCGTGGCGACGGTTCTCCTTCCCGCTGTCACACGCGCGCAGGGCACCGTCAGTACGCTCGGCTTTGGGTATCCCGCCGGATTGCTCAGCACCCGTGCCCTGGGCGCCGGTGGAGCGACCGGTGAAATCGATCCGCTCTCCGCATCGAATCCTGCGGCGATTATCTCCTTCGGCGGATCCGCGCTGTACTTCCAGGCCGAGCCGGAATACCGAACGCTGCATGTGGGCTCTGCGTCGGAAAAGGCGACGATTGCGCGCTACCCGTTGATTGCCGCGTCGATCCCCATTACGACGAACGTGATGCTCGGATTGAGCGCGTCCAATTTGCTCGACCGTAGCTTCGAGACGACGACGCGTGGTTTGCAGACCGTCGGCGACTCGTCGATCCTGACCACGAATTCCTTCAAGAGCGACGGTGCCATCGGTGACGTCAGGCTGGCGCTCGCGTGGAGCCCTTGGACCTGGCTCAAGCTAGGCGCCGCGGCGCACGCAATCACGGGCGACAATCGGGTGCGTAACACGCAGGTGTTCGACGACAGCACGCGGTTCGCACGGCTCGTGGACACGGCCACCGTTGGCTACACTGGCAATGCGTACACGGCGGGCTTCGAGGTCATCGCCGCGAAATACTGGAGCCTCGCCGGTTCGTATCGCCATGGCGGCCCGCTGTCACTCAAGCGCGGCGATACCACGATTGCCAACGCGCACGTGCCCGATCGTATCGCGGGCAGCATTGCGTTCCTCGGCATTCGCGGCTCGTCCATTGCAATTCGCACCGCGAAGGATAGCTGGACGAGTATGAAGAGCCTGGGCTCGACGAGCCTTCGCATCACCGACAATTGGGATACGAGCATCGGCGCCGACATTCTAGGACCACGGCTTGGAGAACGGACCATCCAGCTGCGCACTGGTGCGCGGTGGCGCACGCTGCCGTTCGGCACCACCAGTACGAGTGTCTCCGAGAAGAGCTATTCGCTTGGCGCGGGAACATTCTTCTCTCGCGGTCGTGCGGCGCTCGACGTCACGGGCATACGCGCGACACGCGACGCCGGGCCGAATCTGTCGGAGAGCGCCTATACGCTGAGTGTGGGCATCACGGTGCGTCCTTGATCGAATGACTGGGCTCGTTCCGCCGCCGGCCGACGCGCCGATCATTCTTGTCGCCGACGATGTGCCGGCGAACGTGGAGCTGCTCTTCGACCAGCTCCACGTGCTCGGTTTTCGGGCTATCGCGGCGCATGACGGTCCGTCTGCGCTGAAGACCTGCTTTGAGCAGATGCCGGACCTTTGCATCCTCGACGTGTCGATGCCGGCGGGCGAGCTCGGCGTCGACGACCGGTCGACCGGTTTCGAGGTGTGCCGGCGCATCAAGCGCGATCCGCGCACGGCGCGCATTCCGGTCATCTTCGTCACCGCACTGAACGACACGACCGATCGCGTAAAGGCCATCGAGGCGGGCGGCGACGACTTTCTCACGAAGCCGCACAATCGCCTGGTGCTGGGGGCGCGAGTCCGATCGCTCCTCAAGCTCAAGGCGGCGACAGACGCGCTCGAAGAGAGCCTGCGCAAGCAGAAAGAGTTGGAGAAGGTGCGCGACGACCTGATGAAGATGATCGTCCACGATCTCAAGTCGCCGCTGACGTCGATCATCGGCGCGATGGAGATGCTCATCGACGGCGACTTCGGCACGCTCACGACCGAGCAGACCGGCGCACTGGGTGACGCCGAAACGCGCGCCGAGGATCTGCTCGCCTTGATCGAGGATCTCCTGGAGGTGGCGCGCCTCGAGGAGACGCGTCTCGCGCTGCATCTCGCGCCCACGGCGCCCGGTGCGCTGCTGGCTGAAGTGCGGCACGAGTGGGACATCCGCGTGCAGCAGGAAGGTGCGACGGTCAACGTGGAAGTGACGGACGATGCGCCGATCATCGAGGCAGACCAGGCGCTCGTGAAGCGCGTGTTCGGCAATCTGCTCCAGAACGCACTGACGCACTCGGCACGGGCGGTGACATTGTCGCTCGGCGCGCGCCGCGAGGGAGAAGGCACCTTGTTCACCGTGGCTGACGACGGCGTGGGCATTCCTGTCGAGTACCACGACATCATTTTCCGGAAATTCGAGCAGGTGAAGACGCCGCACATTCCGCGCGTCCGCAGCTCGGGGCTGGGGCTGGCGTTCTGCAAGCTGGTGGTCGAGGCGCATGGTGGCCGTATCTGGGTGAAGAGCGGCGGCGAGATGATCGGGAGCGCCTTCCATTTCTGGCTCCCCGTGAATCCTCCAGCGGCGTCGGCGCCCATCGCGGGCTGAGTCCTCGCTATCTTCGTACGATGGATCGTCCTACCGTCTACATCGAGACCTACGGCTGCCAGATGAACGTGAGCGACTCCGAGCTGATGCTCGGGAAGCTCACGGCCGCGGGCTATGCGCCTGTCGACAAGCCCGATGGTGCCGACGTCATCCTCGTCAACACGTGCGCCATTCGCGACCATGCGGAGCAGCGTGTCATCGGACGGCTGGGTGAGCTCAAGCGCCACATGAAGAAGGACAGCATCATGGGCGTCACGGGTTGCATGGCGCAGCGGCTCGGACCACAGCTGCTCGAGAAGGCGAAGCACGTGTCGCTGGTCATTGGGCCGGACGGCTATCGCGCGTTGCCACAGTTGGTGGACGGCGCGCGTCGTGGCGAGAAGGCGATCAACACGACGTTCGACCTCGAGGAGCACTACGAGGACTTCTCGCCGCGCCGTTTCGACAAGGTGAAGGCGTGGATTCCGGTCCAGCGTGGCTGCGACTATCGGTGCACGTACTGCATCGTCCCGACCACGCGTGGTTCCGAGCGCAGCCGCCAGCTCCATGACGTCGTGCGCGAGACGACCGCCGTCGTCGCTGAAGGCATGAGCG
>JBDTMO010000341.1:0-6344 GCA_039934235.1 bacterium
ACGGCGCAGTCGTCATCGCCGCGATCACGAGCTGCACGAACACCTCCAACCCCGGCGTCATGCTCGCCGCGGGCCTGCTCGCGCGGAATGCTGTAAAGAAGGGGTTGCACCGGAAGCCGTGGGTCAAGACGTCACTGGCCCCGGGCTCCAAGGTCGTCACCGACTATTTCAATGCCGCGGGCGTA
Organism: bacterium; assembly: GCA_039934235.1. GTDB lineage: Bacteria > Gemmatimonadota > Gemmatimonadetes > Gemmatimonadales > Gemmatimonadaceae > AG11. Next base: position 186 of record JBDTMO010000341.1, read on the forward strand.
ACCGAGTATCTCGACAAGCTTGGTTTCAATCTCGTTGGGTACGGATGTACGACATGCATCGGCAATTCGGGGCCAGTGCCCGATCCAATTGCGGCCGCGATTGAACAGGGCAAGCTCTTCGTCGCAAGCGTGCTGTCCGGCAACCGCAACTTCGAAGGACGCGTCAATCCGCTCACGCGCTACAACTATCTCGCGTCGCCGCCGCTGGTCGTGGCGTATGCGATCGCCGGGCGCATGGACCTCGACCTGACGCGCGAGCCACTTGGCATTGGCACCGACGGCCCCGTGTTCCTGCGCGACATCTGGCCAAGCGCGCAGGACGTGCAGGACGAGATCATGCGCAGCGTAAAGCAGGAGTTCTTCAGGACGCAGTATGCGGACGTCTTCCAGGGCGACACCCACTGGCAGGGGCTCCGCGTTCCCGCCGGAGAAACGTACGCGTGGCAGGAAGATTCCACCTACGTCAAGAATCCACCGTACTTCGATGGCATGACGATGCAGGCGCCCGGCGTGCGTCCCATCGCCGGTGCGCGAGCGCTCGCCATGCTTGGCGATTCAATCACGACCGACCACATCTCCCCCGCCGGCAACATTCCTGCAGCGAGTCCGGCTGGGAAGTGGCTGCTTGAGCACGGTGTGCAGCGCAAGGACTTCAATTCGTACGGTGCGCGACGCGGCAATCACGAAGTGATGATGCGCGGAACCTTTGCGAATATCCGGCTCCGCAACGAGATGGTACCGGGCACCGAAGGTGGTTGGACCACGTCCCAGCTCGGCGGAACTCCGGTGTTCATCTATGATGCGGCGATGCAATATGCGAAGACTGACACGCCCCTCGTCATCATCGCCGGCAAGGAATACGGCACCGGCTCATCGCGCGATTGGGCAGCAAAGGGCACCACATTGCTTGGCGTGAAGGCGGTGATTGCCGAAAGCTTCGAGCGCATTCATCGGTCGAATCTCGTGGGCATGAGTGTGTTGCCGCTGGAGTTCACCAATGGCGACACGCGGCAATCGCTCGGGCTCACGGGGTTTGAGACGTTCGAGATCGTGGGCCTCGACGACAGCTTGTCGGCGAAGCGCACGCTCACCGTGAAGGCGACGTCCGCGAGTGGAGAGGCCAAGACGTTCGCGGTACTCTGTCGCATCGACACGCCGGAAGAGCTCAACTACTACAAGCACGGGGGGATCCTGCCCTACGTGCTGAGGTCGCTGGCGCGAAAGTAAGCCTGTGAGGCCGAAAGACGTGGGACACGACCAGATGAGTTCTGTGTCCCACGGTCCTGCGGTTAGCCGTCTTCGGTCCTGCGTTCTATCTACTTCGCGTAGAGAAAAACCGTCGAGTTGCCGATGACCGTGAACGACGTCAGGCCAACCTGCCCCGAAAACGTCGCGCCAGTGCTCGTCGTGAATGAGATGGTCTGGCCGCGAATTTCGTAGGAACCGGTCAGGGTGTCCGCGGGGAAGTCGATGGCTCCAGCCCCCGCCGTCCTCCGGTAATTGGTCACGTCCTTGAACGTGCTATTGCTCGCCAGCGAAAAGGCTTCGTCCGTGATCTCCAGCCTGAGGTCTGTGGACTGGAGTATTGCGTACGGAAGCGGAAAGCTGTTGACCGAGCGGAGCGTGTAGCTCCCGGCGTACGGCGTGACGTCTACCAGTGTGATGTCGGCGCCGCATGCTGCACCGGTCATCAGCAATACGATCGCGAGAATCAGCCTGCGGGTCATGCGCTCTCCCCTGGGGTGAAATGTGGCAGACCCCGGAATCCACCAACTCGTCATCCACCGGACAAGTCGCCAGGAGGCCGCGCACCGGCGATGATCGGACTCGGCGTGTCATCGTCGAGCATCGAATTGTGGTGCTTCTTCAACGTCGCCGCTTCAATTTGCTCCAGAAGATCGCGTTCGATTCCCTTGACGTCGAGGGGTTGAAGCATGCGCGTCAGTTCCGGATCATCGCTCACACGGTGACCGAGGCGGGTGTAAAGCCCTGCCACGAGTTGGAGCGTCTTCGTCACCTCCTGCTCCACGCGTAGACTGACCTGCAATCCAAGCTCCTCGCGCAATTCGGCCGTAGCCGATTCGCGTTGCTGCGCCATGAGCACGAAGATCGAGAGAAAGATCGCCTCGAGCGAGACGATCATCGTCATCAGGCCGAACGGATACGGGTCGATTGGCTTGATGCCGACCACGCCAGTGTTCCAGAGCAGCCACACGGCAAAGGCAATTGCATGCCAGACGAGAAACGCCGTCGACCCCGCCACATCATTCAGCCAATCGACAAACCGTTCAAGATTGGAACGACGCGATGCGTATTGAGCCTTGATCGCACCGAACGCGAGGTTCGCCACGTAGCGGCGCTTGCGCCGCTCTTCGACGGGGTCGTTGCTGCCGTCCAGGATCGCTTGTTCAAGCGGAGATGGTTCGTCGGTCATTGCGTCAATGGGAAGCGAGAAGCGTGCCCGTCAATGGTGCGACAAGGCGCAAGAATTCGGAACCAATACACGAACGCCCGCACCGTTGGTCGAGTGCGAGCGCGCGTGTAGGGGGAACTGCAAATCGTATCTGGGCTCCAGACCCGACCGACGGCCCGGAGTGACGACCAGCAACTACTTAGGCTTCTGAATATCCACCGTGTGACCAATGATGCCGCCGAGAATACCGCCGGCTGCCGCCCCGATCAAACCACCCTTCACGCGGTCTCGGCTCGTCGTCGCCCCAATGACCGCGCCCGCCGCCGCGCCGATCGCTGCGTCGCGCTGCGTGTGCCGAACGGGTTCACTCGGAACACTCGGCTCGCTGGGATAGTACGTCCCCGACGAAGTACTCGCCCTGCGCGTGCTCGTGCGACGCGCCGGAGCCCTGTACACTGGCGCCGGAGCGCGATAGACGGGCTGCGCACTTCGCGGGGTGGGGCTGTACCGCGGCGGCAAACCGTTGGCCGCCATCTGCTGCTCGGACGGCGACGTAAACTGCTGCGCCTGATACGGCTGGGCCTGTGCCGCCAGCGCCAGGTCGTTCTTGAGCGCGTCATCGGCGTGCGTGTCGGTACCCGGCCTGCAAGCACCAAGCAGTGCCAGACCGGCGAGCGACAAGGTCATTCCGTGAGTGCGCATCAGGAGCCTCCAATCGGGTGGTATCCACAACTGCACTGGAGTAAAGCACGTGCCAGGCCAGCACTTAACTGGCCGTATGAGCACTTAAGCCCCAACAAATGTCCCGTCACAGGGAGCTGACCGTCCACTTTTTTCGACTTGGGGATCATCCGCGAGCGAACGGCCCCTAGCGTGCCGCCGGCGTACACTCATTGCATCCATCGGCAGCATCTCGCATCTTGCCCGCTCATCAATCGCCTCAGGAGTTTCATGTCTCAACTCTTCAAGCCGAAGCCACTCGCGGTAGCGCTTGCGCTCTGTGCGCTGGCCGCTTCGGCCAACGCGCAGACGCCGGCACCGGCGAATGTCTCGCCGGAAGTCGGCACTATGGCGCCCGACTTCACGCTGCCCGCCGCAACCCGATATGGCGTGCTGCGCGACCCGATCACCCTCTCCGCCTACCGAGGGAAGACTGTCGTCCTCGCGTTCTTTTTCAAGGCGCGGACAAAGGGCTGAACGGTTCAAATGGAGGCGTACCGTGATCAGTACGCCAAGCTGTTCAACAATGGAAAGAACGTCATCGTCCTCGGCGTGAGTGTGGACGCGGATACGACCCTGGCATCCTGGGCGCGCGACCAGCAGACACCCGTGCTCTACGCCAGCGACATCGGACAAAAAGTCGGCAAGCAGTATGGTGCAATTAGCGGAGCAATGGACGACCGTTCGCTGTTCGTCATCGATCCGACTGGAAAGATCGTGAAGCGAATGCAGCCCTTCAACGTGCTGTCGCAGCAGTCCTACGAGGACCTCGAGGCCGCCGTAAAGGAGACGCTTCCGAAACCATGATTCCAACGCATTCTCCCACGCAATTTTCGCCCTGACACCATCTCCTTCGGGGGGACGTTCTCTCCTCACCGAGTTGTACGACGCAGCCGTCGCCGGAGCCGCTCCTGGCCCGGTGACGACTGCCGCCCTGCATGACTTTCCGGCGCGGCCCGGCCAGCGCATCTGGCTCTATTCGCTTGGCAAGGCCGCGCACCCGATGGCCGCCGCCACTGTGGCCGCCCTGCAAAGCTCCCTGCTCACCATCGCTGGTGGTGTGATTGTTTCGCACGAAGCCATGCCGTCGCCACACGCGACGGTCGTGTCCCTCCAGGGAAATCATCCGCTGCCCGGCCGGCTTTCGTTCACCGCCGCTGAACGCATTGGCGAGGTCGCCGTCGGTATGCGCAGCGACGACGTCGCCGTCGTGCTGCTCAGCGGCGGCGTCTCCAGCCTGATCGCTGCACCACTGCGCGGCATGTCCGAGTCAGACCTCGGCCAACTGTTCGATCTTCTGCTCGGCGCTGGACTGGATATTCGATCCATGAATTCAGTGCGCAAACGGTTCACGCGCTGGGGCGCTGGACGCCTTGCGCTCGCCTTGGCGCCCGCCCGCACGTATTCGTTTGTCATCAGCGACGTCATTGGCGATGATCCCGCGGATATTGGATCAGGCCCATGCACCGCTGACCCAGCAAAGGTGGCGGATATCGTCGAGCTGCTCACCCGCGCGTCGCTACTCGGGCGGATCTCGCCTGCGATGCGCGATTACCTCACTGGCGTCGCGCGCGGCGTCATCCCGGAAACGCCCAAGTGCACGCACCCTGCCTTCGCGCACGTGACCACGCGCGTGATTGGGAGCAACCGTCTCGCGCTCGACGCGGCCAGTGAGCGCGCAAGATCGCTCTCGCTCGATGTAGAGTGCGTTCCCGCGCCACTGCAAGGCGATGCAGCAGCATGCGGCGCGGCTGTTGCCGACGCGCTGATCCAGCGCGCGAAGCAGGGCCGACGTGGATGCATTATTTGGGGTGGTGAAACAACCGTGCAGCTGACGTCGACCGTCCCGGTTTTTTCGGGCCGCCCTCGTGTGCCTGCTGCAGGAATGACAACCGCCGTTCCTCCGCCAAGTGGCGGACGGTGCCAGGAGCTGGCTCTCGCGGCCGCTAAGCGACTTGCCGAGGGCGGCGAGGCAGCAGCGCGCATTACGATCCTTGCTGCCGGCACGGATGGACGCGACGGTACCGTAGACGCCGCCGGCGCTTTTGCACACGCCTCGTTGTGGGAGGCGATCCGCACAACTGGTCACGACCCCGAACAGGCGCTGCAGAAGCACGACTCGCACGCCGTGCTCAACGCGACCGGTGCGCTGCTGCCGCGCCGCTTTACGGGCACCAACGTGATGGACGTCGTGATTGGGTTGGTCGAGTGACCTGTGGAACTCGACTTGCCGAGTAGCGGTTTCTCTCGGACGCGCCCGTCCTCCACGCCCGCATAGATTTCAAGAATGACCAATCGCCCCTTCACTGTCGGCATCATTCAGGACGCCGCGTCTTCGGACATGCGCGCGACCATCGACGCGACAGTCGCACGCATTCGCGATGCTGCAGCCCTCGGCGCGCAGATCATCTGCCTGAAGGAACTCTTCAATGCGCCGTACTTCTGCAAGTCGCAAAAGTGCGAACGGTTCGACATTGCGGAGCCCATTCCAGGGCCGACAACCGAGACGATGCAGAAGCTCGCGAAGGAGCTCGACGTCGTCCTCATTGTGCCGGTGTTTGAAAAGCAGGCGCCTGGCGTCTACCGCAACTCTGCTGCGATCATCGATGCCGACGGATCGTTACTCGGCGTGTATCGCAAGATGCACATCCCCGACGATCCGATGTTCAACGAGAAATACTATTTCGCGCCGGGAGATGCCGCGCACGACGATCGCATCGATGCCATTGGCGAGATTGCCAAGCAGGCGAGCGGGTTTCGCGTATGGCGCACGAAGTACGCGAACATTGGTGTGCTGATTTGCTGGGACCAGTGGTATCCCGAGGCAGCGCGGATCACCAGCCTTCTTGGCGCCGAGATCCTCTTTTACCCGACGGCCATTGGTTGGCATCCGGCAGAGAAGGACGAGTTCGGCGCCGCGCAGGTTGACGCGTGGCGCACCATTCAGCGCTCGCACGCCATCGCGAACGGCGTCTTCGTCGCATCGCCCAATCGCGTGGGCCATGAGGACGACGAGCCCGGCACGC
>JBDTMO010000342.1:0-6328 GCA_039934235.1 bacterium
AAGGAGTCGAGGACTGCCGCCGCCGCATCGATCACGCGAGCGCGTGTCGCGGCGTCGATTCGCGTGGAGGCGAGGGGGACATTCGGGCCGAGTGGCTGGAGCGCGGGACCGACGATGCGCGGCGTGCCTGTGGTGGGGAGGTCGAGCTCACCGACGGCCGTCGTGATACCGCCTCGCTCACGGACGAAGAATTCAATGTGTCGAGGCTCGCTCCGCTCAATGGAGAGCAGATCGAATCCGCCGGTGCGTCGCCGGAAGCCGAGCTGTGCGTCAACGGGCAGATCGGAACCGTATGTCCGAAGGAACAACGCGATTCGCGTGGAGTCGCCGCTGTTGAATGCGTCGAACCACGCGCGGAGCGCATCGCCGGCAAGCGTCTTTGGAATGGCACTAAGCGGCATTGGCGCAGGAGTGTTCGCCGTGGACAGAGACGATGCCGTTGGCACCTGCGCGCGCGCGGTGGCAGTCAGGGCGACGCCGGCCAGGCATGCAGCTGAGAACTGGAGACGCAACATTCGAGAGGTCATTGACTGCTCCGATTGATGGGGAGGCGAGCGCACGGTTCCGTGACACGCGTAAGCCGCGACGCAACACATGTCGTCGACCGCCACGGTGCCTCTCTATATAGAGCCTTGGGTAAGACACTATATGGAGAGTGGGTGACTTGCGCAAGACCGCACCGTCCCGGGATGGCTCGTCAATCTCCGACGCTCGTCCAGCCTTGCGTGGACGAGCTGCTCTCAATATAGTGTCTTACCTAATACTCTAAGTGGAGAGAGACGCAGTGGCCCTTCTCAAGGGAACGCTTGACGTGCTGGTATTGAAGACGCTCTCGTGGACACCCATGCACGCCTACGAGATCGTCCAATGGATCGAGGCGCGCTCGGATAGCCGAGTACTCGTCGACGATCCGGCCATGATCCAGGCCCTGCATCGCCTCGAAGAGCGGAAGCTCGTTGTCGCCGAGTGGGGCGTGACGAAGAACGGCCGGCGCGCTCGATACTATCGGCTCACGCCCGCCGGCAAGGTGAACCTGCGTGAGGAATCCGAGCGACTCACCGACTACGTCGATGCGTTCGTCACGATCCTCGCGGCGAAGAAGGCATGATCCGCGGCCTGCGTCCCGGTATTCTCCGACTGTTCCGGCTGCCGCTCCGCGGAGCGGCGTCCATTCATGCTGACGTCGACGAAGAGTTCGCGGCGATGCGGCTCGCCCGCATTGATGCGCTCGTCGCCATGGGCGTTACTCCCGAAGAAGCGCGAGCCCGCGTCCTTGAATGCCACGGAAACCTCGCCGTGGTCCGCGACCAACTCCGGGACTCGGCCGAACGTCGGGAGCGACGCATGCGATTCGCCACATACATCGATGATCTCGTGCAGGATATCCGCTATGCCGCGCGTGGGCTGTGGAGGCGGCCGTCCTTCGCGATCGTCGCCGTGCTCACGCTTGCCATCGGTATTGGCGCGACAACAGCAATCTTCAGCGCGGTCAATACGCTGCTGCTTTATCCGCTGCCTTACGAGCATCCCGACGAACTGATGCGCGTGTCGCTCACGCATTCAGGACGCGACGGGTTTGTCGCCGGCACGCCAACGTCGTGGTCCTTCCCGAAGTACCAGATGTTCGCTGAGAACCAGAAGAGCTTCGCGGACATGAGCCTCTTCGAGGACGTGCAATTCACCATAACCGGCGCCGACGCCGAACGCGTGAAGGGTGAATACGTCGGCGCGAACTACCTCCGGACGCTCGGGCTGCGTACGTCGATGGGACGGGACTTCGATCCCTCGGTCGACAAGCCACTCGGGGCGGCGAACGAGGTCCTCATCTCCGCGAACTTCTGGCGGCGCCGGTTCAATGCTGATCCGCGCGCACTGAACTCGACGCTCTCGCTCGACAACAAGGTCTTCACCATCATCGGCGTCACGCCCGAGTTCTTCCAAGGGCTGAATGGCGGTGCGGAGGTGTTCGTGCCCGTCGCGAGTCGTGCATCGAGCGACCTGCCGGCGGGGCGCAGCGAGTTTCTCCTGGTCGCGCGCCGAAAGCCCGGTGTGTCGGCCAACCAGGCCGACGCGGCGGTCAGCATCCTTGCAGCGGAGGTCTCGCGTGCATTTCCGAATCCGGAGAGCTCGAACCTCGAGAGGGGCGTGGCCGAGCCGCTCGATGGACTCCGGGTGGCACCGCTCGTGAGACAAGCGCTGCTCGTGATCTTCGGCGCCGTGACGTTCGTGCTGTTGATCGCCTGCGTCAACGTCGCCAACGTGTTGCTTGGCCGCGCGGCGAGCCGTCGGCGCGAGATCGCGATTCGGGTCGCAGTCGGCGCGGGACGTGGACGTCTTGTTCGACTGCTGCTCACCGAAAGCATGATGCTGGCACTCGCGGGTGGCGTCGCGAGCCTCGGTGTCGCGTGGGCAGGCGTGGCCTTCTTTCGCACGATCGATCCATCGCTGTCCGAGCGCGCCGCGCGAGTCACGCACGGCTTTGTACTTGGTACCGTCGGCTTCTCCGACGTTTCCTTCGATTGGAGAACGCTCGGTTTCACGTTCGCGCTTGTGGTACTCGTGGGCGTCGCCTTCGGGCTCGCGCCCGCGCTGCACTCGACGTCGCTGTCGCTGGGTACCGCGCTCAATGACGGTATTCCCATGTCGTCATCGGGACGGCACCGGCGTCGATCGTCCGGAAGGCGCGTGCTTGTGGTTGCCGAAACAGCGCTGGCGCTGGTGCTGCTCGCTGGATCCGGGCTCATGGTGCGGAGCCTCGCCCAACTGCTCGCCGTCGACCTGGGATTCGATGCACGCCATTTGCTGACGATGCGGCTCACCGTGCCGCCGAACAGTCTTGTCCCCGACTCGCTGCCCGGCTTTTACGCACAGGTGCTCGAGCACGTGCGCGCCGTACCCGGTGTAACGGATGCCGCGATCAACAACTGCATGCCGCTGAGTGGTGGTTGCGTTGCTTCGGAAATGCGGCGTCTCGATCACCCGGATATCGACTTGGATCACGCGCCGGCGGTGCGCGTTGTTCGCGTGTCACCGGAGTGGTTCACCACCGTGCGCGTCGCGCTCAAGGGCGGACGCGGCTTCACCCTGAGCGATCATCAAGGAAGCCAGCCGGTCGTCCTGGTCAACGAAGCGGCGTCCAGGGCGATCTTCCCGGACGGCGCGACCATTGGAAAGCACGTCGAGGTCGGCGCGGGGGGCATTCGCGACGGCGAGATCATCGGCATCGTCGGCAACGTACGCCAACGGCTTGATTCAGCGGAGGGGCCGACTGTGTACGTGAGCTACCTGCAGTCGCCGTCGGCAGGGATGATCATCTACGCGCGGACGTCGGGGGATGCTGCTGCGGTCGGGCCATCGGTCCGGCAGGCCATCCGCGCGATCGCGCCACAATATCCCATCTACGACATGGCCATCATGTCAGCGCACATCGCCTCGGCAACGGCGCAGCAGCGGTTGACCGCCGCGCTGCTCGCGGCGTTCGCGTTGACGGCACTGACGCTCGCCGCCGTCGGCATCTATGGAGTGACGGCCCTCTCGGTGTCGACGCGCACGCGCGAAATCGGCATTCGCATCGCGCTCGGTGCTGATCCGCGACAAGTGCAGCGTTCGATTATCGGCGAGGGAATCATCCTCGCCGCCATAGGGACCGTGATTGGAATTGCCGGCGCGTTGCTCTGTACCCGCGCACTTCAAAGCCTGCTCTTCGAGCTGTCGCCGGGCGATCCGGCCACCTACGTCGTCATCGTCGGCCTCATCACGATGACAGCCACGCTGGCGAGTTGGCTTCCGGCGCGGCGGGCTGCGAAGGTGGATCCCGTCACTGCACTGCGCGCCGAATGATCGGGAGCGTTGCTGCCCCGGCGTTGCCCGGTTTATTCCCCCCTTTATCAGGCCGCGAGAGCGCCAAGACCCGTGCGCCGCGTTAACGTTGGGGTTCCAATCCCGACACGCCACTGAAACCTGATCTTCATGCGAATCGTGCGAGTTCTCTCCCTGGCTGCTGTTGGCGCCGGGATGCTGTTGGCCAGCGTGGCCGGAGCGCAGGACACACGTGAGGTGGCGCTCCGCCTGCACCGGGCGGGTGACACCGTGTCCATCCGGGGCGCGGCCGTCACGATCGATCACACGATCGAGGCGGGGAACACGGATTCCGCTGGCATAGTCCGGATCCCCGACCTGCTCGATGGCGGGCACATCGTCGAGGTCGTCGCGCGAGGCTACCAGGCCTATTTCGACAACTTCAACAGTGGCGCGAACACGAAGCAGCCTATCCAGCTCGAGCTCCTCCCCATTCCGGCGTCGGACACGGCGAAGACGAGAGGACAAAAGACGGCCCTCACGTTCACCGGGTTCGGTACTCGGCGGACCAAGGGGCAGGGCAAGTTCTTCACGCGCGCGCAGCTCGACGCTGCCTCCGGACGTCCGCTTGCCAATATCCTCAAGGCGGATGCGGGTGCGTTCATGGTGTCGGGACCGCGCGGAGAGTCGGAACTCGCCATGCGATCACAAGCAAGTGCGTCCTCGCCCTGCTACGCCGCAGTGGTGCGCGATGGCGTTCGGATCTATCCATTTGCCGGCGCTACCCCGCCGGACCTCGACAAGATCTTTGCCGAGGAACTCGCGGGGATCGAGCTCTATGCTCGGCCGGCGACAGTGCCGGCCGAGCTGCGTGACGCCGGACCGTGTGGGGCCCTTGTGCTCTGGACCCGCGACGGAGCCCACTAGCGGAAATCCGGGGGCGTGGACGAACGAAAGGCGCCCGGATCTCCGGGCGCCTTTCGTTTCCGGCTGTTTGCTACGCCGTTACTTCGATGCTGCCGCCAGGCGGCGGATCTCCGACGCGAGCGACTTCACGCGCGCCGAATCCTTCGCGCCCTTCGCATCGCCGCTGACCTGCCCGGCGAGCTTCGTGAGCGCTGCGCCACGTGCCGCACCTTTCTGTCCTTCGGCTGCCGTGAGCGCCTTGTCGATTGCGGACGTCCTGTCCGACGCGAGGCCGTCGTTGCGCACGAGCTGGTCGAGGTACGAGCGCACCACGGGGAACGCCGCGGGCCAGACGAGCTTTGGCTGGCTCTGCGGATTGTACTCCTTCAGCGTCACCAGTTTTGCCGCGGCGATCTCGTTCGCCGAGAGCTCTGCGCTTGGCGTTAGCTCGTACACGTCGAACCCGCGGTCGAGCTCCGACGAATAGATCATTCCGTTCCAGTAGTACGCGCCCCACGAGCCGCCGATGGTGAAACGTGAGCGCGCGCTCGCGTTGGACGTATCGGCTGGGGCGTCGATCGAACCGCGATCGTAGTACGCGATCTCGGATGGATGGTCTGCGTCCGTGAAGTCCATGACGTCGATGCCACCCTGGTACCAGCCCTGCACGTAGAGGTCGCGTCCCGGCACCGGGATGAGGCCGCCGTTGTGCGACACGCAGTTCTCCTGCGCGGACTGCGCGGTGGGAAGCTTGAAGTAGGCGTGTTGGGTCAGCTTCTTGTAGTCCGCGCTTGCGGTGATGATCGTGTTGCCGCCCAGCTCCATGATGCTGCCGGCCTGACACATCGGGCCTGTGCCACCGCCCCACTCATCGGTCCAGAGGGTCTTCTTGCCATCATTGCTGAACCCCGATGTGTGTCGGCCCTGGAAGTTGTTGGTGTCGGTAAGGGCCGAAAGACGTACGGGCTTTTCGGGGTTGGAGATATCGACCATGATGGCGTGGCTCGAGCATGCGGCGGCCAGCAGGTGCATCGCGGGGTATGCCGTCACATCGTGGCAGTTGCGTGGGCCGGTGCGCACCGGTGCGGCGACTGGGCGAAGCGAGTCGCCCGGGGCGCCGCCACGTCCGCGGCCACCAAGCGGACGGCGGCTGTCCGGCGGGGCGCAGAAGGTGACGCAATCCGGGGAGGCATCGAGGCCCGTGAAAATCCGCGCGCCCGGGATGACTACAGCCTGCTCAGGGTGAGCGAGCGGCACCTTGATGATGTCGAGCTGATAGAGCGAGTTCGCGGGGTCTGCGGGGTCAGTGCCGTTGTTGCAGCCCGCCAGTTCGGTGGCCGGCCGCGCAGCCTGTCCCCCAGACACGTAGATGTAGATGATCTTCGGGTCAGTCGGGCTCGGGATCACGGTGTGCGTGTGGGAGCCTTTGCAGGTCTGCACATTCTTGATCAGCTTTGGCGCGCGCGGGTTGGTGACGTCGTAGATGCGCACGCCCGTCATGTGGTCCTTCGGGTCCTGCACGCCGCCCTTCCCGCAGTCATTGCGATTGCCCGCGCCCTCGGCGGAGATGAACAGCAAATTCCCGACGATCGACGGGTCGCCTTGCGACGTGATGCAGTCCACG
>JBDTMO010000343.1:0-6304 GCA_039934235.1 bacterium
CACGCAGTCGTGGCTGAGCGAATTGCTCCGGCCATTTCGTCGAGGACCTCAGGCCGCCGAGCACGACGCAAACGCAACGGCGTGATTACATGGCGTTCGCGAACACGTAGCGCGGATAGCTCTCACGTGCCGCGGCCGAGTCGCCCAGATCGATGCTGCACGTGACGAATGGCGCTTCCGATGATGTTCTCGCCACGACGACGCCATCCGGACTGATGATCCACCCAACGCCACCGCAGGTTCCTGTCGCGTTCACTCGATTGGACGACACGCTGAACGCTCCCGATCGTACGGCGGCAACCACTCCAGCCGACATCCACTTGGCGGTCGTGGCACCCGCCGTAGCGCGAGGCGAGAATATGACCGGAACTTCGTGCTCGGCGTACGATGCATACGTCTCGAGCGCCCAGAGTTCCGTACAAATGTTAAGGCCGAACGACAACTCGCCCGCCTGAAACGTCGGAAACTCCGCGTCGCCTCGATCAAACCAATTGCCTTCCCAGCCTCCCGGCTCGTTGGGCAGGAAGGCTTTGCGTCGCAATGGCACGACGCCCTTGGCCGCAGACCAGACGTAGCCCTCATTGAATCGCCGGCCGCCCGACGTAACCGGGCGCGTGCTCACCACGTGTTCGACACCCAGCTCCGACAAGCGCGCAGTCCATTCCGCACTCAGCGCCGTCGCCGCGGACCAACGAGCACCGTCGAAGTATTCGTCCTCCCACACCGCGTCGACCATTCCGAATTCCGGCAACAACACCAGGTCCGACTCGGTGCGCATCGTGTGTTCGCACAACGTCGCCCACGCAGTCTCGAGGGCCTTGGCCTCATGCGGAAGCTCGCACACGGTGATGCTCACGCGCGTACCAATGTCTGGCACTACCATATTCGCACCCGTGCGCCTGGCTCGAGGTACAGTCGTTCGCCTGGACGCACATCGAACGCATCGTACCACGCATCGATGTTTCGCACGGTCGACATACGAAACGTTTCCGGCGCATGATCGTTCGTCGCTGCTTGCGTCCGCATCGCGGCATCCGTGAGCTTGCTCCGCAAAGTCTGGGCGAACGCGATGAAAAACTCCCGATCGCTCTTCTTCACGAAGTCCCTGTCGGATGCCTTGTTGCCCAGCGCGAGACGGTACGCGTCGAACGCCGCTGCAAGGCCACCCAGGTCAGCGACGTTTTCCGTCAACGCGAGCTTCCCGTTGACCGCCACATCGGGAAACGGCCGGTACGCGGCAAACTGATTCACCAACGGCTCGGCCTTCGCCTCGAATTGCTGCAGGTCCTGGGGCGTCCACCACCGCCGCAGCCGGCCGCTCACCTCGTATTCGGCGCCGAGCACGTCGACCAAGTGCACAATCTCATGGCCAACGATGGCGCCGATCGCACCGTAGGTCGCCGCGTCCGAACCCATTGCGTCGAACTTGGGCGGCTGTAACAATGCGGCGGGAAAATCATACGCGTTCTGTTGAAACACGAGTACACCGCCAACGACGTGCGGCGCCATCCACCACTGCGTCATGTCGATGGGAGTACCGACCAACGCGAGTGCGTGACGATAGTTCCGGTGCGCGACGCGCTGGACGTTGCCCAACGCGTCCGCAGGATCCACCAGCAGATCGGCATATGACGGCCAGTGTTCCGGGTAGCCGATGCCGAGGTACAGGATCTTCAATTTTTCCAGCGCCACTGCCTTGCTTGCCGGTGACATCCACGTCACCGCTTGAAGGCGACGGGCGAACGCCGCCTTGACATTGCCCACGGTTTTCTGGATGCGTGCTTTCTGCGCGGCGGAGAAATAGCGCTCGCTATACATCTGTCCGATCGCATCGGTCATGGCGACTTGCGTCAGGGTAACGGCGCGTTGTTCACGCGACACCTGCTGCGTGTCGCCGCTCACGGCCGCGCGCATCGCGGACGCCTCGCGTTCGACCGCGCTCGGCAGCGCATCGGCGTATGCGTCTAACGCGCGCACCCGTAAATAATCTTTCCACGTCTCCAGCGGCTGCGACGCCACCAGCGCAGCGGCGCCCTTCACTGCGCTGGGCTGCCAGGGCACGAATGCACCCTGCTTCGCCAATCCTGCGGCGGTGAAGAATGTGGACCAGTCCATGCCTGGCGCCTCGCGCGCGAAATCTGCCCGCGTCCACAGGGTGTCTGCCCTGTGATCTGATGCCGACGCCTCACGTGTCGTCTGGGTTTCCGCGATGGCCGTTTCCAGTGCCAACACCGCATCGGCTCGCTGGTCCACGCGGTCGAAGCCCGCGCGGGTCAACAAGCTACCCACGTACGCGCGATACTTCGTTCGCAGCGCAAGCATGCGCGGTTCGGTACTGATGTAGTTCTCGCGGTCTGGAAGTCCGAGCCCGCCCTGAAGCAGAAACGCGACGTAGGTCTTCTCGCCGTTGATGCCTGGCTCGACCGATAGGCCTAAAAGACTCGCCGATCGGTAGACGCCCCAATTGAGCGGATCGACGTCGGCGCGCATTTCACGCGCGAGCATCCGCGTAAGCGCGAGCTTGTCCTGCATGCGGCCGATGCTGTCGAGGTGCGGCTTGAGTGGCGCCAGACCTTTGGTTGCGATGGCCGCTTCATTCATGAGCGCCGAGCGAAAGTCAGCAACCTTGCGCGCGATCGACCCGGGCGGTGCCGCGCCGGCGCCGTCGAGCAGCTCCGCGAGCTGCTTACGCGTGACGTCACTCAGCTCATCGCGAGCCCCCCAACGCGCCTTGCCCGCCGGGATCTCCGCTGACTTTAGCCAACTCCCGTTTGCGTACGCAAAGAAGTCGTCGCCGGGCTTGATGCTCGTGTCGACGGTGGTCTCGAGGTTCACTGTCGTGTGTCCACCGAGAGTTTGTGCGCGGGCGGTGGGCGCGACACACCATGCCAGCGCCGCGGCGAGCGCGAGCGGCGCAACGCGAGCATACAGGGTTCTTGATTTCATGCGGCGAAGCTACGTGAGCCGACGCACGATGTCGCCTCACGGGCCGACACGTTTAGAGCAGTTTCGGACACACTCATGCTCGTGAACACGGCACCATGTTTGACGTCCGATTCCGGCGAGTGGGCAGCAGTTGCCAACATATTGTTCGCGAGACGACTCACGCCTCTGTAACGCCCGGACATGATCACACGCGCCGACCTGATCGACGTCCTCTTCGTCATCGTACCGCACTCGCTGCTGCTCGACATTGCCGGTCCCGCGGAAGCGTTTCGTCTCGCGAACCAGCATCGCGAAGCACTGGGTCAGCCGCCGCGCTTTCACCTCCGTTTCGTTGGCCCCGTCGCGGCACTTCCGACGTCGGTCGGCCTCTCGATTGCCGGGCTCGAGGCGTTGCCACAACACCTCCGCACGCCCACGTGGGTCGTCGTGGTTGGCCAGCCGACCGTGCACACGCACCAGGTCACTCCGGCAATCACTGCGACGGCACAGTGGCTGCGCGCGCAGCTGCGAGACGCATTACATGACTCGCATACGCCGCACCGACTGGTCACGATCTGCTCGGGCTCACTCCTCGCCGCGCGTGCCGGCTTGCTTGGCACGCGTCAGTGTACCACGCATCACGAGCTGATCGATGCACTCCGCGTATTGGCCCCACGAGCGCAGGTGATCGACAATCGCGTGTTCGTTGTCGACGGGCCGCTTGCGTCCAGCGCCGGCATCACCGCCGGCATCGACATCGCGCTGCACCTGATTGCCGACGAATGTGGCGAGGCGCTCGCCGCCAGTGTCGCCGAGGATATGGTGGTCTACCTGCGACGCTCGGCGCGCGATACCGAGCAGTCGCCCTTCCACTTGCATCGTCGCCATTTGCATTCGACGGTACATCGCGTCCAGGATGCAATCGTCACGGAGTCCGACCGCGATTGGGACATGACATCGCTGGCTCAAGTCGGGAATACCACCGAGCGCCATTTGCTGCGCCTGTTTGTTGAACACGCCGGTGTGTCGCCGTTGGACTATCTGCGATCGATTCGACTGGAGCGCGCCAGGCAATGTCTCGAATTCGGCACGAGCGTTACCCGCGCGGCGGAAGTCGCGGGATTTCGCTCTGGTCTACAATTGCGGCGGGCGTGGAGTCGGCAGTGGGGCGGATCGCCGCGCGACGCCGCACGCGCGGCGAGTCATGCCGACGCGCCAACGCTGTCACCGCGACTCAGGCCGCGCGCACGGTAAGGTCGATTTCTCCTCGCCGCGCCAACACGCTCGCGTCGTCGCTGCCGCAACGACGTTCATGACGACTTAAGGGCACAGCCATCCGGAATCGCTCTTCCAGTGGCGTCGAGGCGCGCACCTGTTGGCAGTTGCACGCCGTTGCCCGACGTGCGTACCACGTGTTGGCCGCTGTCCGCAGTTTCCGCTGCCGACGACGCACCAGTGCATCCACCGGCGTTTACAACGAGGACGAGCGCTGCTGCCAACACTGCGCCGTGCCTGCGACCGGCGACATGAGGCGTCACGGGCGCAGTCCCGCTCCGGCACGGCGCGCCACGAGTTGCTGATACGTGACGAGCCGGATCTTTCCAGAGCGCACCAGCTCCGCCAGTTCCGGTGAGAGCATCGTTTCCATCTCGGCGCTCCGGTGCGCGGCAACTCCTGCGTCCGGCGAGTTCTGCGATGGCGCGTTCATGTCGAAGATGACCTCCATCTCCGGCGTCCGATCGGCAACATGTACTTCGATCAGGTTCACGCTATCGCGGCTCGCCGTTGCCAGGTGACTCAGGAACGTCTTCTTCTTCGCAGCGACCGCGACGCCCCACAGGCTGTAATACGATTCACCGAGACGCGTCGAGATTGCGAGGCCAAACTTCCTCGCCACACGCTCCTGCACTTCACGGAGTTGCGGCGTTGCCTCGGCCATTCCCATGTGCGCGTCCACGTAGGTGATTTTCAGACCAGACGCTAACGCGCGCTCCACCTGCGCCGTCAACTCACGCTCGACCTCACCGAGGTCATACTTGCTGGCGAGGAACGCCTGGCTCGACGGAAGGAAGTAGCCAACGTTGTCGACGAGCGACGGAACGCCTCCTTGACCGAGCACCGGACCCCACCGATAGTTGCGCCACTCGGAGTTCAGTGCGAGGTGAACGCCTACCGTGATCTGCGGATTCTTCTTGAGAATCTCGACCGCCTCTTGATACCACGGGCAGGCAAAGAGCACCGACACCGAGAATGGCATTCCCGTCGCCGCCACTTTTTCGATCGCGAGATTCACCGAGTGATTCATTCCAACGTCGTCCAGCCGGAGCAGCACTTCGGGAGCACCACCCTGCTGGGCGCACAGCGTTGGTGCAATGGCGAGAGTGGCGCCGAACAGGACGGCAGTGGCGCACGTGCGATGAAGGCGAGTCATCGGCGATGAGGTGCGAGGGACGGACAGCGGTCAATCCGCGCGCATTGCGTGGGCGGTTGCCGCTGCGACGTCAACGTGCGAAAGCCCTCGCGAGCCCGCAAGAGCACTGACAACGCCCACGTCAACGGTGCTGCGCTTAGCTCGGAGCGGTCGCTTCCGACGGCATTGGCGGTCGGCGACCGCCGCGCAACGCCTTGCGACGTTCGCGCGAAGGAAGCGAGAGCACGAACCTCGATCCCTGGCCTGGCGTACTGAACTCCACCACGATGTTGCCACCCATCAGTCGCGCGAGACGCCGGCTAATCGACAGGCCCAAGCCCGTTCCACCATGCGTGCGGGTGTACCCACCTTCGGCTTGCACGAAGGGCTCGAAAATCGATTCGAGGTCGGCTGCGTCAATGCCAATGCCTGTGTCTTCGACGGCAAAGCGCGTTACGCTACCCTCGATAGTGCATTCGAGAGACACTCGTCCGCCGTTCTGCGTAAACTTGATTCCGTTCGACAGAAGGTTGAGCAGAATCTGCTTGACCCGTAAGGGATCGCCAACGTACGTGGCACTCTCGGCGACGTCGGACACGAGAGCAAGGCCGCGCAACCTGGCCGAATCACCAACGACGCCCACCGCGTCCACCACAACATCGCTTGCTGCCCGCTCGCGTGTATCGACATTGAGTTGGCCTGCCTCCACCTTCGACCAATCGAGTACATCGCTCACCAGCGCGAGCACGTGTTCGGTATTCTTTCGAATGCGCTCCAGATAGAGCGATTGCCCCTCGGCGTCGCCGTCGGCGACACGCATGGCCAGGAGGTCCGTAAAGCCCATGATTGCATTGATGGGCGTACGAAACTCGTGACTCATCGTGGCAAGGAAGGCCGACTTTGCGCGATTGGCGGAATCTGCGGCGGTTCGAGAATCCATGAGGTCCGCCATCGTCTTCGTGCGCTGGA
>JBDTMO010000344.1:0-6297 GCA_039934235.1 bacterium
TCGGTATGCCGCGCGAGTGGTGGCACAGCGATAACGGAGGCGGCGAGGTCGGCGGCTTTAATAGGAGTCGTCTTCACGTCAACAGGCGTCCGAGGGTGCGTTGCCGCAGGAAGGGGCAGGAGTGGCGTGCGAGAGAATACCGTCAAGTGCGAGCGGAGGACAACACCGTCGCCAAATCTTTGGTGGTATGCTTGTGTGTGGGGGCCATTTGGCACATATTTATGTGCCAAGTGCCGTTTTTGCTCTGCGGCCGCATCACCCAGAATCAACTCCACCATGGCCAGCACTCATCACGGCGCCGCGCGCCTCAAGCAGGGTCTCTCCGATGCACTCGTCGACGGAATTTTCGACGGAACGGACTGGATGCGGCTTCATGCAACGATTCGCTCCGGGTTGGCCCAAAATGGTTACGGCGCGCCCACGCTCAGTCGTTTTCTTTCTCGGTGTCTACTCGACGAGGAGGTTCGTCCCATGTTGCGACAGCTCATTGTTCCCGACCGCTCCTGGAAGCGGCGCCTCGCGGGCGCTCCGCTGTCTGCCAGTGAGATGGACCGCATGATTGCCGTCGGCGAAGTCGTGCGCGAAGCCCGTCGACTCTACGATGGCAACGAGGAGGCCGCCGAGCGGTTTCTCACGATGCCGAACGCGCGGTTCGGTGGTCAAACGCCAATCCTCGCGGCCGCCACCGAAGGGGGCGCGCAAGCCGTGCGCGAACTGCTCGCGCGGGTAGATGAAGGGGCTCCCGTCTGATGCTGCATCGCGTGTCGCGCGCGGTGCGCGTCTGCGGGCGCACCTACGATCCTCGCAAGCCAAGTGGCCGAGCAAATCGATGGAATGCCGCGCACGAACGGGTGTTGTACCTGGCCGAGCATTTCGGCACAGCGTTGTTGGAGCGCGTCGTCCACATGGGCGGCGCGGCGCCTGCGCCTGCGCACGCCACTTGGGTCAGCATTCCAGACAGCGTGTCGATCGAGAGCATGCAGTCCGCCGACTTGCCTGCAGGTTGGGACAATCCTGATGACTCCGCGCCGGCGAGGGGCGTGGGATCGGAGTGGTATCAACGGGGGCAGGCCGCCATCCTCGTCGTGCCATCGCTGCCGGGCCGGCCATTCGAGTCCAACGTCGTGCTCAACACAACGCATCCCGATGCGAGAAAGCTGCGCTGGGGGCCCCTCGTTGAAATTCCGTGGGATCCTCGACTGTTCGGATAACACGTCGTAAGAGTTTTTCCCTCTCGGCGGTCCCATCAGGTTGGTATCTTTGCAGGATGGCCCGCATCGCCAGCAATCCGCTCGCACCGTGACCGACGGACCGTTTCTGGTGGAAGCGGTGGGACTCGCGCGCGCCTTCAGTGGCCGCCGAGCCGTGGACGACGTCAGCTTCACGCTGCGCGAAGGCGAGTGCCTTGCGCTGTTCGGTCCCAATGGCGCGGGGAAGACGACGCTGCTGCGATTGCTTGCCGGGTTGCTCAGGCCATCGTCGGGGACGTGCCAGGTTGGAGGTGCGTCGTTGCGCGATGGGCCGGTGGTGCGCGCACAGGTTGGTCTCATCTCACACTCGAGCATGCTCTACACCGCGCTCTCGGCACGCGAGAACGTCGAGTTCACGGCGCGCATGTACGGCCTTGCCGACGCGGCTGGCGCGGCGCGTGCGGCACTGGCGACCATGCGGGTGCTCGATCGGGCGGAGTCGCCGGTTCGTTCGCTGAGTCGTGGGTTGCAGCAGCGCGTGTCGATTGCGCGCGCGATTGTGCACGCACCGAGACTCATCCTGTGCGATGAGCCATACACCGGCCTGGATGAAGCGGGGAGTGTCGCGCTCACGGCGGCGCTGGCCGAACGTCGCGCGAGTGGGTCGGCACTGATGCTGGTGACCCACAACCTGAGTGAAGGACTCGCGCTCGCGACGCACGCGGCGATCATGCAGCGCGGCCGTTTTGTCCGGCACGAGGCACGCGCCAAGGTGGACATGGAATCGTATGCGTCCGAGTATCGCGAGTTGGTGACCGTCGATGCCTAGCGCACCGGTGCCGCCGGGGATGCTGCGCGCCTCGTGGCTTGTGGCGCGCAAAGACCTGGCGATCGAGTTCCGGACGCGGACGGCGTATTTCTCCGCGCTCATCTTTGCGCTGCTCGGCCTGACGATCTTCTACTTCGCGTGGGACGCAACGGCCGTCGCGGCAATCGACCTCGCGCCCGGCGTGCTCTGGGTGATCTTCACGTTCAGCGGCCTGCTCGGGCTCCAACGCTCGTTCGGGGTTGAGCAGGCGGATCGCGCGATGGACGCCTTGCTATCGGCGCCGGTGGACCGGGAGGCAATCTACCTCGGTAAGGCGCTGGCCAATTTGTTGTTCGTCATCGGCGTACAGGCCATCACGTTGCCGGCGCTCGTGCTCTTTTACAACCTCCCGATTGGCGACGTCATCTTGCCGCTTGCCGCCATCGCGTTGCTGGCAGCCATAGGGCTTGTCGCTGTCGGCACGTTGTTCAGCAGCATGGCCGTGAACACGCGAATGGCGGAATTGTTGTTGCCGATGCTGAGCCTGCCGTTCTTCGTTCCGATCGTGATGGCGGCTGCGGGATCCACTGCCAAGCTGCTTGCCGGCCGTCCCGTGGCCGAAGCGTGGCCCTGGCTACGCATTCTCGTCGCCTTCGACATCGTATTCATCGTGGCGTGTACGCTCGCCTTTCCATTCACTCTCGAAGAATGACGTTACCTCTTTCGCGACGCGAAGAACTCGACGCCGCGGTGCATCGATCGTCGCCGCCCGACTGGCTGCTGATCTCCGGGTTCGCGGCGGTCGTGGCGGTGTATGTCCGGGCGCTCGCGTTTACGCCGCCAGAAGCGACGCAGGGTGCGGCGCAACGAATTCTGTACGTCCACGCGCCGTCTGCGTTCGTCGCGCTGTACGTGGCTTTTGCGTTGATGGCGGTGTCGAGCCTGCTCTACCTCGGGCTGAAGGACGAAAAGCTCGATCGTCTCGCGGAGAGTTCCGCCGAGGTCGGGCTCGCGTTCACGACGGTGGTGCTGACGACCGGTCCGCTGTGGGGCAAGCCGATCTGGGGCACGTGGTGGACGTGGGATGCTCGGCTCACCGCCACACTCTTTCTCTGGTTCATCATCCTTGGGTATCTCGTACTTCGCGATGCCATCGAGGAGCGAGGCATGCGCGCGCGGTACTCTGCGGTGCTCGCATTGCTCGCGGCACTCCTGATTCCATTCATCCATCTGAGTGTGTACCTGTTCCGTACGATGCATCCGATGCCAATCGTCGCGAAGCCGAGTGCGCCGTCAATGCCACCCAATATGTTGATCACGTTCACCGCGGCGTTTTGCGCGTTCGTGCTGCTGTATGCTGGTCTCGTTCGTGCGCGGTATCGCTATGCGACGCTGCGCGACCTGGTTGCTGACGAGGAGGCGCGCTGATGCCTGACAACGGCGGTTATGCGACGGCGGCGTACATCGTCGCGGCGATCGTGTATGTGTCGTATGCGATCAGCATTCGCGTGCGGGCCACGACGCTGCGCGAGCGACTGCGCGACGTGTCCAAGCGGACGGGCGAGCCGCGATGAGGCATTGGCAGAATGGCGAGTGCAGATCCTTCGACTCGCTTCGCTCGCTCAGGATGACATCCATCCGCCCACGATGACCGGGATCGTGTATCTCGTCGGCGCGGGGCCTGGAGATCCCGGTCTCCTGACGGTGCGCGGCCGTGACTTGCTGGCGTCGTGCGACGCGATTGCGACAGACGCCTTGGCCAACCCCGCGATCGTTGCGGCAGCTCGCCTTGCAAACCCTGGCGTCGAAGTGCACGACGTCGGAAAGCGTGGCGGCAGTAGTGAGTCGTCGAGCCAGGGTGACATCGACGCGTTGCTCGTTCGGCTCGGGCGTGAAGGCAAACGCGTCGTGCGCCTCAAGGGCGGAGACCCGCTTGTATTCGGACGCGGGAGTGAGGAAGCACAAGCGCTCGCGGCAGCAGGGGTCGCATTCGAATTCGTACCGGGTGTAACGGCAGGTGTCGCGGCGCCGGCGTACGCGGGAATTCCCGTGACACACCGCGGCGTGGCAACGTCGGTCACCTTCGTCACTGGTCATGAAGATCCAGCGAAGCCTGACACGCAGACCGATTGGGCTGCGCTCGCGCGGGCCGGTGGGACGATCGTGTTGTACATGGGCGTAAAGACGCTGCCGCGCATCGTGGCGGCGCTTGTCGGCGGAGGAATGTCGCCCGAGACGCCGGCCGCTGCGGTGCAGTGGGGCACGTATGCGCGACAGCGGACCGTCACCGCGACACTGTCGACACTCGCAGCAGCAATCGCGAACTCGGGATTGTCCGCACCCGTGATCACGGTCATCGGCAACGTCGTCTCACTGCGCGATGAAATTGCCTGGTTCGACCAACGACCCCTCTTTGGGCGACGCATTGTCGTGACGCGTGCGTCTGCCCAGGCCACGGGTCTTCGTGACGCACTCTCGGCACTCGGTGCAGACGTGATCGAATTGCCCGCCCTGCGCATCGAGCCGCTCGACACAGTGGGATTGGCTCGCGCGCTCGACGTGCTCAGCGATTACGCGTGGGTCGTGTTCACGAGCCAGAACGCCGTTCGCATTGCGTGGGAGGCGCTTCGCGAAGGTGGTCGAGATGCCCGCGCGTTTGCACGCTGCCGCATTGCGTGCGTTGGGCGCGCGACGAGCGATGCACTACTGGCGCTTGGGCTCGTCGCGGATGTGCTCCCCTCGCGGTTTGTCGCGGAGGGTGTGCTCGAGGCGATGACGGCGCGCGCGGACGTAGAGGGATCGCGAGTGTTGTATCTCGCCGCCGAAGGGGCGCGCGACGTGTTGCCGAATGGATTGCGCGCGCTCGATTGTGATGTCGACGTGGTCCAGCTCTATCGGAGCGTCACGGATGGCGTTGGCGGCGACCAACTGCGTGCGGCACTAACAGACGGCGGTGTGGACGTGGTGACATTCGCGTCGGCGTCCGCGGTGCGCGGATACGTCGAGGCGGTTGGGCCAGAGCTTGCCCGTAGCGTTCCGGCCATTTCGATTGGCCCACTGACGAGCGACGCGGTGCGCGCAGCGGGAATTACGCTCGGCGCGGAATCACCTGAAGCGTCGGTGAGTGCGCTGGCCGAGGCGACCCGGGAGTTCGTTGTCTCGCGGCGGTAGTGCGTGCGTCGTCGCACTTGCGACGTCGAACAAGGTTCCGGATCTCACGGATGACGATCGTCTGCTTGTTGACGCGCTCGACGTGCGCGGCGTGCATGCGGTGCCGGCCGTCTGGGACCACGCACGCGAGGACTGGACGCGATACCGGGCGGTCGTGATTCGTTCGTGCTGGGATTACCATCTCAAACACGATGCGTTCCTGGCGTGGCTCGACCATCTGGACGATGCGCGCGTTCTCGTGCTGAATCCCCCTGCTTTGGTGCGATGGAACTCGGAGAAGTCGTACCTCCGCGAGTTGGCTGGTTTAGGCATTGCTGTCGTGCCGACGCGCTGGGTCGAGCGCGACGAGGTCACATCGCTTGCGCTACTGCGCAGCGAAACCGGATGGAACCAGATCGTCGTGAAGCCTGCGGTCTCCGCGTCGGCGCACGAGACGTGGCGATCGTCTTCAGGCTCGGCACGCGATGACGATGCACGACTGGCCGCGATGGTATCGCGGGGCCGCGTACTCGTGCAACCGTATCTCGATGTTGTCGCTGCGGATGGGGAGTGGTCATTGCTGTTTTACGGCGGCGTGTACAGCCACGCCGTGCTCAAGCGCCCGCACGCGAATGATTTCCGGGTGCAGCACGAACATGGAGGAACATCCGAGGTTTGCGAACCCTCTCGCGACGTGATCGCTGCGGCAGCGCGAGCGCTCGTGGCGGCGGAGGAGGGAAGGGGCGCCGCACTCTATGCGCGAATCGATGGGTGCGTCATTGACGGAGCGTTTGTCGTGATGGAGCTCGAGCTGATCGAACCCGATCTCTTCCTGCGGTCCAAAACTGCGGCGCCAGACAGGCTTGCCGGGGCATTGGAACAGCGTTTGAGGTAACGGAGGCCGCGCGAGCGAGCCAGCGTCGGGATCCGCGATGCATGCGATCGAAGCAGGCCACAGCACAGCGATAGTATATCCCGACATTCGCTTCGCTCATGCGGGATGACATTGCTTGGGGATGACAACAACTAACTTTCTCACGTGACGAAGACTTCCTTGATTCGCATCGGCACACGGACTTCCGAGCTTGCGCTTCGGCAAGCGCGTCTCGTGCAGGCCGCTCTTACGGCGCAGGGCCTCGAAAGCGAGCT
>JBDTMO010000345.1:0-6291 GCA_039934235.1 bacterium
TCTCGCTGAACACCATGTGCACGCGACCGTCATTGGCAAGCGAGATGTCCCGACGGAGCGGATCGCCGAAGTTTGTCTTGATGACGTCGTACTGGTCCTGGTCGAAGATCTGGCCAAGTCGCTGGTAGTAGCCTGCGAGCGCCGGATCGTTCCTGGCCAGCAGCGTGTTCGTCGAGTCTTCCCAGATGATGGACCGCGTGCCCACGTAAATGGCTTTTGTGTGCATCCGCGTCGTGGTGTCGCGACAGCCACCAGTGTAGGTGTAAAAGAAGTCCCGCTGGTCACCGATCACTGGAAGCGGTGCGGCCGCCAGGGCAGACCGGCTTCGCAAAGGCTGTCGCGCAGTGAGGGATTGCCCTTCGCGGAAGATGGCGCGATTGCGCTCGAGCTGCGCGTAATGCTCTCGATCGCGCGCTGCGTCCGGGCCTGGCGCGAGCGGCGCGCTTGCAAACGCCGGGGCGACAATCGGGATCCGTGCGGGGCTTCCACCGGCGGATGTGTTCCCCGTCAGCTCGAAGTCCGTGAGCGCATTTTCGGTGGACGACACGCTGAACACCGAGATGATGTATCGAGCGTTCCCGCTCGCCACGAGTTCATTGCACCCAGGACTCGTCAGCACGATCGACTGGCCGATTGGCACCGTGCGCTGCGGAACGGCTACCGGATGCGTAAACGCGGGACCGGCCAGCGCGTTGGTCGTGACCTTTATGCTCGCACCGCCGCTGCTGACACATGGCAGTGCGGAGACAACCAATTGCGTCGCGGTCGCTGACGTCACGTTCACCGCAACGCCGCCAACCGTGACGACATTGTTCGCGGCGACCGGATCGAAATTCGTGCCCGTGAGCGTTGCGGTACCGCCTGGGATCAGCGTCGCTGGAGTGATGCCCGTGATGGTGGGAGGCGTACTGCCGCCCGCGCCGGAAACAGTCACGGTGATCGCTCCGACGATGCCTTCGCTCGTGGCGAAGACTGTGGCCGTTCCTGCGGACACCGCTGTCACCCCACCCGCGTTATCCACCGTGGCAACAGCCGCCGCGCTGGTACTCCACGCAACAACCCTGTTCACGAGCACCGCGCCGGTGCGGTCCTTCAGCGTGGTGGATAGCTGGGCGGATTGCCCGGGGAGGAGCGGAGCTTGAAGTGCGGCGATGGACACCGTGAACACTGCCGGCGGCACCACGGTCACTGTTGCGGACGCGGACTTGCCGGCGACGCTGGCAGTGATGGTTGCGGTGCCGGCGGCAACGCCCGTCACCACTCCGGACGCCGAGTTGATGGTTGCCACAGCGGGGCTTCCCGAGGTCCACGAGATGGTCTGGCCGCTCATCGCGTTGCCGGACTGGTCGCGGACAGTCGCGTCGAACGTGACGCTCGACCCGACTTCCACCGTGTTTGTTCCTGGTGCCACAGCAACGGTGGTGACGACAGGCGTCGGCGGGACCACGATGGGAGTAGGCCCACCGCCAGCGTCCCCCCCGCACGCGGCGACAATGGAAATCGCGGCGAGCCAGCCCAACCGTCGATGTGGGTGCATGATCCTTCGGTTGAATTCTTGCCTGACCGGCGCAGTGTCGCCGTGCAACGTCCGAAAGCCGTAAACATATGTATTACGCACAGACCACGGAAGTCGTTCCCAGCGAACCCGTGCCCCGCCATCGCTGCTCCAACTGTGTCAGTCCCTCAGTGCCTTCAGGTACCGCCCCGGCGCATTGAGGAAGTCGCGCGTGAGCACGACGTGCTCCAGTTCGCCGTACTCCACGGCCTCCGCCGGCGCCCGATCGAAGCTGTAAATCGTCGCGCCCGGGAACGCGAGCAAGATTGGAGAGTGCGTGGCCACGATGAACTGAGCGTCCTGATCGACCATTTCCTGCATCATGACCATCAGCGCGAGCTGGCTCTGCGGGCTCAGCGGTGCCTCGGGCTCATCCAATAGATAGAGTCCGCCGGGAACAAACCGCGACTGGAAAAGCCGCAGGAAACTCTGGCCGTGCGAATTGGCGTCCAGATCCACACCATAGCGGCGCTCCATGTCGGCCAACGAGGACTTCACCGGACCCATCGCGAGCCCCTTCGCCCACGCCGACCGGTCCGCGTACTCCACCTCGAGTTCGGCGATGCGCTGAAGGAACTCGGCCCGCATGGCGGAAAGACGCTTCGCGAAGCCGAAAAAGTCCTCGGCGCGGAGAAAAAATCCCCGCTTTGCTCGCCGGTTCCACACCAGGCGAAGCGCGTCCGCAAGTTCGCGCTGCGAGCCCAGCGTTGTATCCGCGCCGAGGTCTGCCGAGCCAACGGCGGGGAGCGCGGCCGCCGCGGCGATCCCCTCGAGAAGCGTTGACTTTCCGGATCCGTTTTCGCCCACGAAAAAGGTGACGGGCGTCGGAAAGGCCAGCGATTCCAGGGCGCGGATCACCGGCACCGAAAAGGGGAATCGTTCCGCGGTAGCCCCGTCGCGCTTCCTGACCTCCCGAAGAAAATTGCCTGACGGAGCAAGCACTTCGGCCTCGTCCGGGGTATTCTTGAGAGTTGGTCTGCGCTTCGGCATTCCCAATGCTGGGCGTGCGCCTACTCGTCCCGCAATTCCCTAGCGACGACTTCAGTCTACCGCCCGCCCACCGCATGCTACCCACCCGCGAAGACGCCCTCGCACTCGTGCACGAGTACACGGCCAGCGATTCCCTCCGCAAGCACATGCTGGCCGTTGAAGCCGCGATGCGCGCGTATGCCGAGAAGGACGGCGACGACGTGGAGCGGTGGGGGCTCGCAGGCCTCATCCACGATTTCGACTACGAGCGCTTTCCCAACGACGCGCATTCGGCCACCGAGCAGCATCCAGCAGAAGGCGTCCGCATTCTGCGCGAGCGTGGCTGGCCCGAAGATATTCTCGACGCCATTCTCGGCCACGCGCAGTACTCGGGCGTGCCGCGCGTGTCGTCCATGTCGAAGACGCTCTTCGCCGTCGACGAACTCACTGGTCTCATTACGGCCACCGCGCTCGTGCGTCCGTCCAGAAGTGTGCACGAGGTCGAGGCCAGGTCCGTCCGAAAAAAGATGAAGGACAAAGCATTCGCGCGTGGTGTGAGTCGTGAGGACGTGATACAGGGCGCGGAGGCGCTCGGCGTCGATCTCGACGAGCACATTGCGTTCGTGATTGGTGCGATGCAGCGCTCGGCGAGTGCGTTGGGACTGGAAGGCATGGCGGGCGCGACGTGAGCAGCCTCCCAACGCTCCAACCCTGATACCCGTAGAAGGGATGACGTCACCCCACCGCCGTAAGGATGATCGCTACCAACGCGCCATTGTCGCCGTACACCATGCCTGCGCCGGCTGAAGGCATGCCGACGGAGCGCGCGATCGTGATCGCGGCGCAACGTGGATCGGACGACGCGTTTTCCGCGCTCGTGCGCATCCATCAGCGGAGGGCGTACGCGATTGTTCGTGCCATCGTGCTGTCGCACGAGGATGCGGAGGACGCGGTGCAGGAAGGATTTCTTCACGCGCACCGTGCGCTCGACCGGTTTCGTCCCGACCAGCCATTCGGGGCGTGGCTCTACCGGATCATGGCGAATGCCGCGCTCGACCTCGTTCGTCGCCGAAAGGTGCGAGTGGCGGAAGAGTTGCCAGAGACGATTCCGATGCCGTTCCGCGATCCCGCGGAATCCGGCGAGCTTCGTCAACGGCTGCAGGAAGCGCTCACGCATCTCACCACTCGCCAACGTGCGGTGATCGTGATGCATGACGTGGAAGGCTTTACCCATGGGGAAATCGGGCGGACGCTCGGCATCCCCGAAGGAACGGCTCGATCTGATCTTCACCATGCCCGCGCGGCGTTGCGCAAGCTTCTGCAGAATCTTCGGAGCACATCATGACGAACGACCGCTGGACTTCCGGCGATGCTGAGCTGACGAACGCGTTGCGTGCACTGTACGCGGCTCCCGCCGACGAGAGGTACTGGGATGCACTCGAGTCTCGCATTCTCGCGCACATCGCGCGCGGTGAAGAGACCATATCATGGTGGTCCGAGCTCGCCGAGATGGCGCGCCCGGGTCTCGCGGCGGCGGCGGCGCTCATCTTCGCGGCCAGCCTCGCGCTCGCGCATTCGCGCCAGCTCGAGGTGAGCAGCGCGTATGCCAGCGTGATTTCGCCCGCTCCCTCGACAATTGAGCCGGCATCACGCGCGGCGTCGGTTGGCGATGGCGACGCGGCGCTTCACCTCCTCATTTCGCGCTAGGCCACGCCAATGCAGCGTCCCAAACAGCAAGCGCTCGCGTTCCTGCTCGGGGCCGTGCTCGTCGGGGGTGTCGTCGGCTTCTCGGCCGAACGCATGTTCCGCCAGTCGGACGATACCCTCGAGGCGCGGCGCCAGCGGATGTACGATGACCTCGGCCTCGCGCAGGGGCAGCGTGTCGCGCTCGATTCCGTGTTCGATGCATCCAACTGCCAGATCGACGCGCTCTATGCGCCGTTGCAGCCCGCGTACGATTCGATCAAGGCCACACGTCGTTTACAGCTGAACACCATTCTCACTCCAGAACAGCGCACGCGCCTCGAGGCGCGACGTAAGGACGATGCCGCCCGGCACGACGCCGAGCGTAAGCGCATCAAGTCAGCCTGCCACAAGTAATGCCCTCCACGACATCGATTTTTCGCGCCACCATCGCGGTGCTCGCCCTCCCTGCTGCGCTCTCCGCGCAAGCCATATCCGACAGCCTCATCGCGCGGCCCATCGCGCTGCGCGATGCGGTTGCGCTGGCCGAGGAGAACGGGCTGGTGGCGATTCAGTCGCGCGGGCAGATCCGCACCGCGCAGTCCTCCGTGCGCAGCGCCAAGGGCGCGCTGTGGCCCAGCCTCAACATCTCGCTCAGCCAGACGAACACGTCCGGCAACCAGCTCGATCCCATTACCGGCGTTGTCACGCCACGCCGCGCCACGCGGCCGTGGAATTACAGCACCGGCCTCACGTCCAGCCTCAACCTGTTCGACGGCGGACGCAGGCTGAATGAAGTGAAGCGCGCGCGTTTCGACGTCAGCGCAGCGGAGGCGAACGAGGTGAACCAGAAGTACAGCCTCGCCCTTCAGGTGAAAACGCAGTACTACGGCATTCTCGCAGCGCGCGAAGCCGAGTCCGCGGCGCAGGCGCAGTTGCAGCAGGCGCAGGAGCAGCTCAAGACGTCCATCATGCGCACCAACGCTGGCGTCGTTACGCTGTCCGACTCGCTGCGGTCGGTCATTGCCGTCGGCAATGCGCAGCTCGCGCTCATCACGGCGCGCAACAACGTGCGTGTTGCCAGCGCAGCACTTACACGATTGATCGGCTCCGAGACGCTGGTGACCGCGCAGCCGAACGACACGCTCGATGTCGGATTGGCGCCGGTCGACAGTTCCACGCTCGCCGGCCTGCTCGACGAGGGCCCCCAGGTGAAGGCGTCACAGGCGCAGCTCGAGTCGGCGCGATCGGCGGTGAAGTCGGCGAAAACACCGTACCTGCCGACTGTCGACCTGACGTACTCGCGCGGCGGCACGGCGAACAACCAGTTCTACGGTCTCAACGGCGACCCGCTGGCGTTCTCGAATGCCTTCGCAGTGCGGCTGTCGTACAACATCTTCAATAATTTCACGCGCGAAGACGCCTACACGCGCGCGGCGGTTTCGGCAGATCTCTCCGAAGCGACGCTGCGCGACGTGCGGCTTGCCGCTCGGCAGACGCTGGTGCAGCAACTCGCGGCGCTCCGTTCGGCGCAGCAGCGCATCCTCATCCAGCAGGCGACGCTCGATGCCGCGAAGGAGGATCTCCGTGTGCAGCAGCAACGCTATGCGCTCGGCGCATCCACGCTGCTCGATGTCCTTACGTCGCAGACCACGTTGGATGCGGCGCGCTCCGCGCTCATTCAGGCACGACAGGACGTTCGTCTTTCGCGTGCGCAGCTGGAAGCGCTCGTCGGCCGTGATCTTCCATGATTCACTCCAACTCGCTCTCCGTGCGCAAGCTCATCATTGTCGCGACGCTGTTCTTCGGTTCTGCGTGTGCGTCCAACGACCAGAAGGCCATTCCTGTTTCCACCGTGGCCGTGACACGCCGCGACATTATCATCGATGCGCAGGCAACCGGCGTCGTCGAGCCGATCTTCGTCGTCGAGGTGAAGTCCAAGGCCGGCGGACAGATCGTCAAGCTGCCGGTGGAAACCGGCAGCATCGTGAAGCAGGGCGACTTGCTCGTGCAGATCGAGACGCGTGATGTGCAGAACCAGTATGACCAGGTCGCGGCGCAGCTCGCGGCGGCCAAGTCCAAGC
>JBDTMO010000346.1:0-6274 GCA_039934235.1 bacterium
GCTCGGCTGTCCGCCAACGCGCGCGCAATCAGCTCCTGCGCGGCTGGCCACGTAAGTCCGCCGCCGCGTTGCGCGGTGTCCATCGCCTCGGCAATCGCAAAGCCATGCTTCCACAAGTGGCGACGATAGGCGAGTGTCGCGTCCCAATCGATTGGCGCCGAGCCAGATGCATCGAATTCGCGGAGCGGGTCGCATACGACGTGTGCGGCGGCGAACGCAATGCGGCTGCGAAAGGGCGCCGAGGGCAGTGGCCATGTCGGCGCTTCGCGCAGCGTGAATGGCGCAAGCGTTCCATCGTGCGACGGAAGCGTCAAGGTGGGTGGCATCGAGCGTTATGCGCGAGGAAGCGCGGGCACGTCGAGCCAACGACGCTCGGTCCACGATTGCAAACCGAGTTCCGAGAGTTGCACCCCCTTCGCGCCTTCGTAGAAGTCGTGAATGAACGGAGCGTCGACCGCGACGTGACGCAGGAACTTCTCCCATTGAATCTTGAATGCGTTGTCGAACTCCATGTTGTCCGGCACTTCCTGCCAGTCGGCATAGAAGTCGATGGGGTTCGGCACGTCGGGGTTCCATGTCGGCTTCGGCGTGTTGACGCGGTGCTGCGTCTTGCAGCCGCGCAGGCCCGCCACGGCGCTGCCGTGTGTTCCGTCGACGTGAATCTCGAGCAGTTCGTCACGGTAGACGCGCACCGCCCATGACGAGTTGAACTGCGCGATGATTTCATCGTTGCCGCGTTGCAGGCGGAACGTGCCGTATGCGGCGTCGTCTGCGGTGGCGGTATAACGGTTGCCCTGTTCATCGATGCGTTCGGGAATGTGCGTTGCACCGATGCACTGGAGCGCCGTCACTTCGCCGAAGGTGTGGTCGAGCACATACCGCCAGTGCGCGAACATGTCCGAGATGATTCCACCGCCGTCGGCCGTGCGATAGTTCCACGACGGGCGCTGCGCTGGCTGTCCACCCCAGTCGCCTTCGAAGACCCAGTAACCAAATTCGCCACGGACGCTAAGAATGCGGCCGAAGAAACCGGAATCAACGAGGCGGCGGAGCTTCATGATGCCGGGCAGGAACAGCTTATCCTGAACGACGCCATGCTTGACACCGGCGGCCTGCGCAAGGCGCGCGAGCTCCAGCGCTTCGTCCGTTGAGATCGCGAGGGGCTTTTCACAGTAAACGTGTTTCCCCATGGCGATGGCGCGACGCACGTTTGCTGCGCGCATCGTGGTGAGCGTCGCGTCGAAGTACACAGTGTCGTCGGCATTGGCCAACGCCTGCTCCAGGTTGGTCGAGATTCGCTCAATACCGTGTCTGTCCGCGAGCGCGCGCAGCTTCTCTTCGTTGCGCCCGACGAGAATGGGATCCGGCATGATCACGTCGCCATTGGGCAGCGGCACACCGCCCTGGGCGCGAATTGCCACGATGGAGCGAATGAGGTGCTGATTCATTCCCATGCGCCCGGTAACACCATTCATGATTATGCCGATCGTCTTTACAGCCATACAGTCCTCAAGTGTGGTTTTGTGTCATCCTGAGCGAGCGAAGCCCTGACTTGTCATCCTGAGCGAGCGAAGCCCTAGTTTGTCATCCTGAGCGAGCGAAGCGAGTCGAAGGATCTGCACCTTCGACGCTTCATCACCCCGCCGCTACTGCACGTCGAGTCGGAAGCAGGGCAATCGCGATCGCACCCGCAATCGCCAATCCAATGAGCGCGGAAAAACCACTCACGTAGTTACCCGACACATCATGCAGCCGCCCAACCATCACGGGCGCGAGCGCCTCGGCAACGCCATCAGCCGCGAGCACCAGGCCCATCGCGCGACCCAGCACTCGCACGCCGAATAGCTCGGCCGCCATCAGTGGGATCACCATGTACTCACCGCCAAGGCCGATGCCGAACACAATGGCGTAGAGGACGATCGCGCCGCGCGTCGTCGCGACGAGCGGAATGGGCAACGCCACGGCGACCAGCAAATAGATGAGGAGCATGACGCGCTTTCTGGGCCAATGATCGGCCAGCCAGCCCATGAGCAGCCGCCCGACGAGACTGGCTGCCAACGTGAGCGACGCAATCTCCGCAGCCGCTTGTTGTGTGTAGGCGTGATCGATGCTGAGATACAGCTTGAGGTGCTGATTCGCGCCGCCCACCGCGCCAATCGAACACATGCTGCCAATCATCAGCAGATAGAACGCCGGCTGTCGAACGACATCGCCAATGGGAACCTTCGCGTCGGCCCGACGCTGGCTCGCCACTTCACCGCTGGCCGGCGGGGCTTCCTTCACGAACAGCGCGAAGGGAAGGGCAATGACGACGATTGCAACACCGAGGATGCGGAGCGCGTCGTGCCATCCGAAGGCGTGGACCAACCGAACGGCCACGAGCGGCACCAGTGCTCCCCCGGCGCCAATGCCGAGGTAGGCAAAACCCATCGCACGTCCACGCGCGGCAGTGAACCAGCGCGAAAGCAGCACCTGGTTCGGCAGCGGTCCACCACAGAGGTAGCCCACCGCGTTAAAGAGGTAGAAGACGTAAAAGCCAGTGAGCGTGTGGATCGAACCCAAACCCACCAATGCGGTTCCCGCCATGAGGATGCCCGCAATCATCAGCCGTCGCGGTCCGAACCGGTCCACGATCCAACCGGCCGCGAAGCCAAGCAGTGGACCGACGACGAGCTTGCTCACGGCATTGCCCGAGGTCACCTGCGCGCGCGACCAGCCAAAGTCGCGCACCATGAAATCGTAGAAGAATGGAAGGCCGTAGAGCGCGATGCCGACAATCGCGAACAGGGAGAGGAACGACGTGGCGGCAACCTGGAACTGCGCCGGTCTGAGCGCGGAATCCGTCCGCTCGTCTGCGTGTATCGCCATCTCGCCTGGGGTCGGGAATCGAAGACCGGTTATTGACGTCGTCGGTTGAACCGATATAGTGGCCCCGTCCGTCATTGTCCATGTTTCGAACAAATCCGCTCAGGTGAGGTCGTAGCCCACGTGATGGAATCGCATCGAGTGATCGACGCACATGTCCACTTCTGGGATCCAACCACACTTCACTACCCATGGATCAGCGGCATGGCCGCGCTCGAACGACCATTTCTGCCGGCTGACTTCGAGTCGCTGATGGGCGGCTCACTCGATGGTGTCGTGTTCGTGGAGGCGAATTGCCTCGCGTCCGAAAATGTCGCCGAATGCGAATTCATCGATGCGCTGGCTGAAAAAGAACCGCGAATCATCGGATCGGTGGCATTCGTCGACCTCTGCGACGCCCAAGCCAGACGCCACACGCTCGGCGTTCTCGCACAACGTGAACGCGTGGTCGGGGTGCGACACAACATTCAAGGGCATCCCAAAGGATTTGCCCTTCAGCCGGAGTTCATCCGCGGCGTGCAGGAGGTCGGTGAACATGAGCTCCCGTTCGATCTCTGCGTGACCGGCGATCAACTCACGGACATCACCGAACTGGTTCGTCGCTGCCCCGACACGAGGTTCGTACTCGACCATTGCGGCAAGCCCGCCATCTGCAACGATGCATTCGAACCGTGGGCGACTGACCTGGCTCGCTTGGCCGAACACCAGAATGTCGCGTGCAAGTTGTCAGGCCTCCTCACCGAGGCGCGTCCGGAACAGCGTGGAGAAGAGAGCCTCTTCCGGTACGCACGACACGCGATGCTGTGCTTCGGGTCTACGCGCCTGATGTATGGAAGCGATTGGCCTGTCGTCACGATCGCCGGCGGTGAGCGCGCCTGGCGCACGCTCGTTGACGCATTCACCTCCGATTGGACGTCGGCCGGCCGTCAGGCGTTCTTCTTCGACAATGCCGTGCGTTTCTACGGACTCGAGCTGCAAGGATAGCGACGGCGCTGCCGTTTCCGTCATGCGAGGCGCAACGCGTAAATCAGGCAGTCTGCCGTCAAGCGAGCGCACGCGAGCGAGCCGTTTGCGCTCAGGACGACAGCGACGATTCACGCACGACAAGCCGCGTGGCCAACACCTCGCGAACAGGCGTGTGATACGGCGCGAGCCGCAATTGTACCTCGAGCAGCCGCGCCGCCTCGACGCCGAGCTCCGTCATGGGCATCGCCATCGTGGTCAAGCTGGGCGACGTGAGTGCGGCCATCGGCACGTCGTCAAAACCGATCAGCGCAATGTCGTCCGGAACGTGCACGCCGGCATCGCGTGCGACACTCATCGCGCCGAAGGCCATCATGTCGTTCGCGGCAAACACCGCATCGGGTGGAGGATCCAGTGCGAGGAGTTGGCGCATCGCGTGCTGTCCACTCGGAAATCGCCACGTCCCCTCGACCACCAGGCGCGAATCCATTTCGCGACCGCTCTCTGCGAGCGCGCGACAGTAGCCGTCGTAGCGCTGCACTCGGCCATACGTCGCGCTGCTCGCTCCACTGGCGGGGCCCGCGATCATCGCGATGCGCGTGCGTCCCTGATCGATGAGGTGCCTCGTCGCCGTAAACGCACCCTGCTCAGAATCGACGAGTAGGCAACTGACCTGCGGCATGTTGTACTCACGCTCGATCGCAATCACGGGAAGTAGGGCGCGGTGATGCACGAACATGCGAAGCGTTCGTTCCGGCACGCTGTCGCCGATGAGCACGAGGCCGGCGATTTGTCCCTCGAGAAGCATGCGCAGGTTCTTTTCGCCCAGGTCGTGCCGGTGGTCGGAGTCGCACAGCGAGAGTGCGCGTCCCGCCGCTAGCAGCGAATGACTGAGACTCCTCACGATTTGCGTAAAGAACGGATTCGTGAGGTCGGAGACGATGACACCGACTGAATGCCCCTCGCGCCGCTGCAGTCCACGCGCGAGGCGATTGGGATGGTACCCCATCTCCTTGATCGCGTCCTGAATGCGTGTCCGCGTTGGCGTGGAGACCCAATCGGCTCCGTTCACCACTGCGGACACCGTCGCAATGGAACAATCGCAGCGTCGTGCCAGGTCGTGTAGGGTTACCGGTCGCATGCCGCCGTCGTCGGTGGTTTCCGGAAGGAGGTGCGGTGGCGCTTAGCGCACGTACGTCATGTAAATCTTTTCTTCGATGCTGGCGACCCTTCGTCCAGTTTCGCCGGGCACCGCGGGCACGCGGCCCGCGTTCACCGCCTCGACGAATTCCTCGATCAACGGCAAGTGAAAGTTCGGAGCGGGAGGGAGCGCTTCCACGCTCTCTTCGTGCCCTCGCCGAATGCGCACGAGCCCGTCATTGAGCGGATCGACATGGACCGATCCCTCGGTGAAGAACATGTCGAGTGTGTCCTTGGGCTCCACCGCCGCGTGCGTAACGGACAGCGTCGCGTACGCCCCGCTCTCGAACCGAAGCACCGCGACGCCAGTATCCTCGACATCGCGATCGAACACGACGTTGCCCATCATGCTCGTGACGTCGCGCACGGGACCACACATGTTCAGGAACATCTCCAGCCGGTGACATCCGAAGTCGAACATCGGCCCACCGCCCGCCTGCGCACCTACGATGAACCAATGGCGCGGATCGTCCGGCGAAGGATTGCGAAACTCGAAGACGTTGATCTGCGACATCACGAGCTTTCCAAGTTCGCCCGACGCGATGAGCGCCTTGATTTTCAAGACCGCCGGATAGAAGTGGAGGTAGTATGCGACGCCGAGTGCAACGCCATTCGCCGCGCAGGCGGCGATCATCTCGTCGCACTCCTTCACATTCATTGCCATCGGCTTCTCGCAGAGCACATGCTTGCCGGCGTGGGCGGCTGCTATCGCGTGCGCTGCGTGAAGGTGCACCGGCGTCGCGAGATACACGGCGTCGATTTCATCGTCCGCAAGCAATTCCTCCGGGGTCGCATACCAGCGCCGTGCGCCAAACTCCCTGGCAAACGCTTCCGCGAGTTCCGGCCGTCCACGACACACAGCCACAAGGTCGCACGACGCGAGATCGCGCAACGCGGGTGCGACGCGCTTGCGCGCAATATCGCCCGAGCCAATCAATCCCCAACGGAGTGTCATCGTACCCTTTTCGAGGTGAACCATTCACGCCTCGCACGCAATCGGCGCAGTGTCGCAAATGCTACGGAAGACGTACAATGTTGGACAGAGTCCATCAAATGACACATTTGTGCAATAACTCGTGGTCGTCCAGGGAGTAGCGAAGTACTGCAACGTCCTGTCATCCCGCAGGAGCGAGCGCAGCGAGCGAGTGTCGGGATCTACCGTATGATTCGCGAAGCAGGCCGAAGTTGGACGAATAGCAGATCCCGACATTCGCTCCGCTCATGCGGGATGACATATCACGATAGC
>JBDTMO010000347.1:0-6241 GCA_039934235.1 bacterium
CATTCATCGTGCGGTGAGCGGCTCGTTCGAGCGCTTCATCGCCATTCTCATCGAGCACTTCGCCGGCGCGTTCCCCACCTGGTTGGCGCCAGAGCAAGTGCGCGTGCTGCCGATTACGGACGATCAGCGCGCCGTGGCGGCGGCGGTGGTCGAGCGCATGCTTGCCGCCGGCATTCGCGCCCATCTCGACGACCGTTCCGAGACGCTCAAGTATCGGGTGGCCGAGGGTGCTCGCATGAAGGTGCCGTACATGTGCGTGGTGGGGCGTCGCGAGGCGGAGGCGGATCAGGTCGCGGTGAATACGCGCGGCGCGGGTGAAGGACAGAAGCCCGCTCCGATGGCGGTCGACGAATTCATTTCTGCTGTCGCTGCGGAGACGGCGAGCCGCGCGTTGACGCTCTCTGTGGGAGCTGTCGCCGCACCGTAAGAAAACGAGCGCGTCATCACCACAATTGCTGCAGCGAGCGAATCAGGCGACAAGGGCTTGCTGATGAACTCTGCGGCGCCCGTCGCGCGCGCCCGTCTTAGGCGCACCTGGTACGGCGCACGCACCAGGCGGTGACGACGACTCCTTGCCGTGCGTGAACGGAAGATAGAGGGAGATTGCCGTGCCTTCGCCCGGAGTACTCTCGAGCGTGACGTAGCCGCCTGACTGCTTCGTAAAGCCGAACACCATCGACAGCCCGAGTCCCGTACCCTTGCCGACACCCTTGGTGGTGAAGAAGGGCTCGAAAGCCTGGACGCGCGTCGCGGCGTCCATCCCAACGCCGGTGTCGCGCACCTGGATGCGGCAAAACCTTCCGGCCTGTGCTCCATCGTGCGCGGCCACCCACGCCTCATCGAGCGTCATGCCCTCGACGCTGAACTCCAACGTACCGCCGGAGGGCATCGCATCGCTGGCGTTCACTGCGAGGTTGAGCAATGCCTGCTCGAGTTGGTGCGGATCGACGAGGACGGGCTCGAGCGCCTGGCCCGCTGGCGGTAGCCGGACGTCGATCGCCACGCTCGCGCTGACCAAGCGTCGTACCATTGAGCCGAGTCCGTCCACGATGGATGCGACATCGACGACTGTTTCCTTCAACACCTGACGACGGCTGAACGACAGGAGTTGTCCCGTGAGCTCGACGGCGCGCCGAGCAGCGCTGCGGACATCGTCGATATCCGCGCGTGCTTCGTGGTCGTGCTGAAGGGACTCCAACGCCAAGTCCGACGACGACAGGATGATCGTGAGCAAGTTGTTGAAGTCGTGCGCGATGCCACCGGCGAGGCGGCCAACCGCCTCCATCTTCTGCGCCTGGCGGAATTCTGATTCCAGGCGGCGTTGCGCCGTGAGGTCGAGCATGAAGCCGTGCAGCTCCGTGAGTTCCCCCGCTTCATTGAATTGCCCGACGATATTCTCCAGAACATCGACGAGACTTCCATCGACACGGCGGAGTTTGTATTGCCAGCCCACCACCCGTCCGTCGCGTCGAATCCTGTCGAGCATCGACTCGCGGACGCCGCCGTCGGGATAGAGCGACTGCGTCCGCACCGCGCACGCGTCCTCGATGGACGCAAAGCCGAGCAGGCTTGCAAAGTTGGCGTTGCACGTGAGGAGCCGGCCATCCGGCGTGGACACGAAGTTGGCTGCGGGACTCTCCTCGAAAATACGTTCATAGCGCGACTTGCTCGCGGCGAGCGCACGAGTGCGCCGCTGCGTTTCCGCGCGTGTGGAGACAATCCACGCAACGGTGAGCAGCGCGATACAGAGCGCGCCAATCGACAGCGCGGCAAGGTAGTGAGCCTGCGAGGCGGAGGCTCCTTGTGCCCGTGCCTCCTGCGCGACAATGGCCAGCAGGCCAGTAACGAAACACACGGTGCGGCAGAACGTTCGACGAAATCGAATCACGCGTGATCAGATGAAGTGAGTCGCTGCCTGCGTACGACCGCGAGAGTTCGGCAACGGCGCCACGTCTAGGTATCGGCGTCCCTACACGGAAGTTGAAGCCCTCGGCGTTGAATCCGTTGTGGACGCCCGGTAACTTTCCGGTCTCTTCCGACGCATTTTGCGCGGGGGACTGACTCTCGAGCGATCCCATCCATGTCGGATAAATCCCGTATTCCGGTCATCGTCGCCGCGGCGCGCACACCGATCGGAAAGTTCCTCGGCGCCATCTCCACGCTCACTGCGCCCGAGCTCGGCGCCATCGCGATCAGGGAGGCCTTGCTACGGGCCGCAATCCCTGCCTCCGAGGTGAACGAGGTCATCATGGGCAACGTCGTCCAGGGCGGAGTGGGACAGGCGCCTGCACGTCAAGCCATGCTGAAGGCCGGCGTACCATCCTCCATAAGCGCACTTACGATCAACAAGGTGTGCGGCTCTGGGCTCAAGGCCGTGATGCTCGCGGCCCAGTCCATCAAGGCCGGCGACGCACAGGTCGTCGTCGCTGGCGGGATGGAGTCGATGTCGAACGCGCCCTACTACGTCTACGGCATGCGCAATGGCGTGAAGCTCGGCGACCAGTCCATGGTCGATGGCGTGATCAAGGACGGCCTGTGGTGCGCGACGTGCGACGTCCACATGGGCGGCCACGCCGAATATACGGCGAAAAAGGCCGGCGTCACGCGGCAGCAGCAGGACGAGTTCGCAGCGGAATCGCACCGAAAGGCGGTGCGGGCACAGCAGGACGGAAAATTCCAAGCCGAAATTGCCCCAGTCACCGTGAAGGGCAAGAAGGGCGACACGATCGTCGATACCGACGAAGGCCCGCGCGCGGACAGCAGCGCCGAGTCACTCGCGAGGCTTCGTCCCGCATTTGGAAAGGGCGATGATGCCACCGTCACGGCGGGTAATGCGAGTTCGCTGAACGACGGCGGCGCGGCACTGGTTGTCACGTCGTTGGAGTACGCGGAGTCGAACGGACTGGCCGTTTTGGGCCGCATCAATGCGTATGCAACGGGAGCAGTCGATCCGCGCGAATTGTTCTTCGCGCCCATCACCGCGGTGAACAACCTGATGAAGAAGGAAGGCAAGACGATTGGCCAATACGATCTCATCGAGGCGAACGAGGCCTTCGCGTCGCAGGCGCTGGCGG
Source organism: bacterium (assembly GCA_039934235.1). Taxonomy (GTDB): domain Bacteria; phylum Gemmatimonadota; class Gemmatimonadetes; order Gemmatimonadales; family Gemmatimonadaceae; genus AG11. The sequence goes on from JBDTMO010000347.1 coordinate 3,075, forward strand.
ATGGCGCCGGACTGCACTGGGATTGGGATCGGGTCAACGTGAACGGCGGCGCCATCGCGCTTGGGCACCCGATTGGCGCGAGCGGTGCGCGCGTACTGACGACGCTGCTGTATGCCCTGAAGGATCGCAATCTCGATTCTGGTCTCGCGACGCTTTGCCTCGGTGGCGGCGACGCGGTTGCCCTCTCCGTCTCCCGGACCTGACGACGATGACGACGTTCGCACTTGCCGCCCGCACACCGCGCACGCGCGCGCTCAGCATCTTGCTCGCCGCCGGCGCGCTGGCACTCGCCGCGCAGTTCGCGCTGCCGATTCCAGGCACCCCAGTACCGATCACGTTACAGCCACTCGTCGTCGTACTCGCCGGGCTGATGCTCGGCCCCGTTGACGCTGCGGCCGCGATGGTGGTGTACCTCGTCGCTGGAATTGCGGGACTTCCAGTGTTCGCGCCCATCGGCCTGCCCGGCATTGCGCGCCTGCTCGGCCCGACGGGTGGGTTTCTGCTCGCCTATCCCGTTGCCGCGGCGGTCGCTGGACGGCTGGGCGCTGGCAATCGCAGCATTGTCGTTCGCGCGCTTGCCGCGGCCGCTGGAATTCTCGTGTTGTATCTCGGTGGTCTCGCGCAGCTCGCGGTCATCTCGGGCAGTCTTGCGAAGGCGGCGCTGCTCGGTGTCGTGCCATTCGTTGCGGTTGACGCGGTGAAAGCCTTGATCGCGGCGGCGCTGGCAGGCGTTCGGCGCAACAGCACCTGACGGAATCGGTATCGCCCCCTCCGAGGTATCCGCGAAACGTTGCGGCGACCATCGGGAGGGTGCTCGCGTTCGCTGCGTTTCTGGTTGCCTGTTCCGCGGGAGCCACCTGGTTCATCACGCCTCCGCTGATCTGGATTGCACGCCGAACGGAACATGTCATTCGCGTCGACTGGTATTCGCAACTCGTCGCAGCGACTGCTGCGACGGCCATCATGCTCCGGTCGATCGACAGGCGTCCGTGGAGCGACCTCGCGCTTGGCCGCGCGTCGCTTCGCGCGCGAGCAATGTTCACGGGGTGGACCGTGGGCATGGGTGCAAACGCATTTACCTGCCTTGCGCTGCTCGCCGCCTCGCTGCTCGCGTTCGCGCCTGCGCCGATCGAGGGGAGCTGGCCGGGTGCGGCATTTCGCGTCACGCTCGTGTTGCTTCCCGCTGCGTTGGCAGAAGAAATGGTGTGCCGAGGCTACCTTTTAACGGTCGTGCGGGATTGTGTTGGTACGCCGGCGGCAGTCGTCCTCACGAGCGTCCTGTTTGGCGTGCTGCACCTCAACAATCCTGGCGCGACGGTGGCCTCGGTGTTGGTGGTCATCGTATCGGGCGTCTTGTTGGCCACAGTCCGTCTACGGCTGAACAGCTTGTATGCCGCGTGGATGGCGCACCTTGCCTGGAACTGGACGATGTCGGTGCCATTTCACGCGTTGGTGAGTGGCATTCGCTTCGAAGCGCCGGGCTACCGCGCGGTGACAGCTGAACCAGCGTGGCTAAGTGGCGGTGCGTGGGGGCCCGAGGGCGGCTTGGTTGCTGCGATCGGCATGATGTTGGGTTTGGCGTATTTCTACGCGCGGCGCCGCCGCGAGGAGTCATAGCACGATGTCCGACCGCATTGCCGTCATCGGCGCGGGTCAGATGGGAAATGGAATTGCGCACGTGTTCGCGCAGGCCGGTCTTGCAGTGACGATGGTCGATGTGGGTTCGGCGGCGCTGGAACGGGGTCGCGACACGATCGCAAAAAACCTCGACCGCCAGGTGAAGAAGGGCACGTTGTCCGGCGAGGACAAGGCGATCATCCTCGGCCGCCTGACGACCTCGACATCGATGGACGCAATCGCCGGCGCAGCGCTCGTGATCGAAGCGGCGACGGAGAATCGCGACGTCAAGTTCCGGCTCTTTGCGGAGATGGACGCGAAGGCCGATGCGGGTGCGATTCTCGCAACGAACACGAGCTCGATTTCGATCACGGAAATCGCGGCGCGCACGAAGCGCCCCGAGCAGGTGATCGGCATGCACTTCATGAATCCAGTGCCGGTGATGCAGCTCGTGGAGATCATTCGCGGGCTCGCGACATCTGATTGGACGACGGCGCGCGTGGTCACGTGGAGTGAGCTCGTCGGGAAGACAGCCGTCGAGGTAAACGACTATCCGGGCTTTGTGGCAAACCGGATTTTGATGCCGATGATCAACGAGGCGATGTTCTGCTTGATGGAAGGTGTCGGTACGGCCGAGGCGATCGATGCGGTGATGAAGCTCGGCATGAATCATCCCATGGGTCCACTGGCGCTCGCCGACCTGATTGGGCTCGACACGTGTCTCGCGATTCTCGAAGTGCTGCACGACGGACTCGGCGACTCGAAGTATCGTCCGTGCCCGTTGCTGAGGAAGTATGTCGCAGCGGGGTGGCTGGGCCGGAAATCGGGGCGGGGCATTTTTACCTACAACTGACGTTCGCATGTTGACTCCGCTCTCGGAAACCCAGCAGGGAATTCAGGACCTCGCCCGCGATTTTGCACGGACGGAGATTGTCCCGAACGCGTGCAAATGGGATCGCGACGCATGCTTTCCGGTCGCCGTCGGGCATCGCATGGGCGAGCTCGGGTTTCTCGGCATGTTGATTCCGGAGGAATACGACGGCCTCGGGCTCGACACGTTGTCGTACCTTCTCGCGCTGGAAGAAATCGCTGCTGGTGACGCGTCGACCGCGGTGCTCATGAGCGTGCACAATTCGTTGCCGACGCAAATGTTGCTCAACTTTGGCAGCGACGCGCAGAAGGGGCGCTACCTCAAGCCGATGGCGCGTGGCGAAATCATCGGCGCGTTTGCGCTGAGTGAGCCCGAAGCGGGTTCCGATGCGTCGTCTCTTCGATGCCAGGCCGTGCGCGACGGCGATGATTGGGTGCTCACCGGCACGAAGAGTTGGGTCACGTCCGGCACGTTCGCCGGCGTCATCATGGTGATGGCGCGGACCGATACGGCGGACGCGCGCCGGGGGTCGAAGGGCATTTCGTGTTTTATCGTCGAACGGACGATGGCCGGATTCTCCAGCGGAACTTCGGCGGCCACCGCTATCCGCGCCTCGCCCACGTCGGCGATCGCACCGGGCTCGAGATGATCCGCACGCTCCAGGATCACGCCGTGCACC
>JBDTMO010000348.1:0-6215 GCA_039934235.1 bacterium
ACATCTGGCGGCTGTGCGGCGTCTTCATGTCCTCCTTGATGAGGATCGGTGCAGGAGATCCGGACTGGCCGGCTATCACGCGCGCACGCAGCACGGCCGGGTCCACCGTTCCGGGGTTCGTGAAGTTGTACGTACGCCAGGTGGAATTCTTCCGCTCCTGGAAACCGATGAAGCTGGTGACTCTGTCGTAGATGATGCCAAAGCCACCGCGGATGAACGTCTTGTTCTGGTTGGTCGGATCCCACGAGAACGAAATGCGCGGCGAGAAGTTGCCGAGCTGGTTCTTGCGATTACCGGTATTCAGGTAGTTCGACAACGCCGGAATGGCCTTGAGCACCGGATCAGACGCCCACGGCACCGTATAATTATTGTCCATCGTGTTGAACTCAGCGTCATGCCTTAGACCGAGCGAGAGCGTGAAGTTCTCCTTCATGCGCCACTCGTCGTTGACGTACACGCCGGTGGTGTACCCGGTCGCACTCGCCAATGCGTCGCTCGTCCCGTTGGGGTCTGTAAACCCTACGGCAATCGATGCGGTATTCGGGAGCGTCGAGGTATCGGTCAGGAAACCAAATGTGCCGTCCTTGTTGTTCGCGAAATCCTGGCTCGCTGCAATGCGGCTCAGCTCAACGCCCGCCTTCACCACATGCGAACCGCCAAGGTTGTCCACGTTCCACGTCGCGCGATCGACGAAGCGCGAATGCGTCTCGTGCAGGAGAAGTGGAAAGCCTGCCGTTCCAAATGTGATACCCGGATAATTGCGCTGCGGGCCCGGATTGAGTGGTGACTCCTTGTGATCCCAGCTCACGAGTTGAAGACTCGCTTCATTCACGAAGTTGCCACTGGGCGCGATGTAGCGATCGCGCAGCTGGCCCGTGTAGATGCGGTACTTCTGCGAGATGCCGCCGTTCTGCGCGACCTTCGCACCAAAGTTGCCTTCGCCATCGAGGAAGCGCGCGGAGCCCATCACGTCGATCGTGTTGGTTGGGCCCTGCACATACGTCAGGCGCTCATACAACGTGTTGTTCTTGCTCGGAGCGAGAAACGCCCCCTTGAACGACGACGTGGTCCATGCACCGCTCGTCGGATTGACGTCGAGATAGAAATTCGTCGACGTGCGCTCGAAGCTCGTCGCGGAAAACAACTTGTCCTGAATGAGCGGACCGCGAATGTTGAAGCCGGCCTGCTGACGGCCATAGTTGGGCGTCACCGTTTGGAAGGCATTGCGCGCAATCATGCCTTGCCCCTGAAGGAAGCCGAATGCCGAGCCTTGCCATACGTTCGTTCCGCGCCGGCTTTCCGCGCTGATGACGTACGAACCGGCGCGCGTGTACTCTGCGTCGTATGGGTTGACGTACACGCGCATCTGGTCGATTGCCTCCTGCGGCAGTGGCGATCCTGTTTGGCCCAGGCCGACGATGTTGCCGTTGTACAGGCTCTTCATCTCAACGCCATCCATGTAGACGTTGAAGAAGCGCGAGTCTGGTGCAGCGCCGCCAGACGGTAGCGTACGTCCCGCCTGCGGCGCGTACGTCTTGATCCCCGGCGCGATGCCGGCAAGGTTCATCACGCCGCGTTGATTGAGTGGAAGATTCTCGACTTCGGTTTGCATGACCGGCGCTGAGACAGACAGCCGCTGTACTTCCACGTCTTTCACGCGTTCGCCGACGACCGCTTGCGACGCAAGCTCTGCTGCGCCTTTCTCCATCGCGAACTCGAGACGCGCTCGCTGCCCAATGGCCAACTGCACCGTCTGCTCACTCGGCTTATAGCCGAGCAGGCGAACGGTCACGGTGTATCGGCCGGTAAAGAGTCCGATGATGCGGAAATCGCCGTTGACGCGCGTGGTGGCCCGAGCCGTTTCGCTCGTGCCGACATTGACGGCCGTCACTTGTGCGCCGGCGAGCGGAGCGCCGTCCGCCTTGACGCTTCCTTCTAACGAAACGGTGTTCTGTGCGTCTGCATGTCGCGAGACTGCTGCTGCGAGGAAAGCAGCGGTGAGCAAATGTCTGACGATGCGTTGCATGGTGACGGCCTCCGAGGCGCGGTTGACAATCCACGAATCCTGCGAGGGAGTCTGATGCACGTCGGGGCGGGGAATACACGACGCGCGTCGAGGTCCGATATTCGTGTGAACCTACGCATCGCTCATCGGAAGCGCGACAGCACCATGCGAGATGTCGCTCGACGAAGTAACGTCAGACGGACGACCCAATGTCTGCGTCGAGGACCTCGCGCACCTTGTCCAGCAACTGATCAGGTGTGAATGGTTTGGGAATGAAGTGTGCGTCGCGTGCAAGCGCGTCACGATGCACGATCGCATCGTCGGTGTAGCCGGACATGTAGAGCACGCGTAATCCTGGCACGCGACGAACTGCCTCCTCCGCAAGTGCGCGACCGTTCATTTCCGGAAGCACGACGTCCGTCAGCAAGAGATCGATGGGTTGCGTGTGCGACTCGATGAGCCCGAGTGCTTCGCGAGGTGTCGCCGCCAACAACACCGCGTATCCCGTCTTCTCGAGGATACGGTGCGTCAACCGCAGGAGCGCCGCGTCGTCCTCGGTGACCAGCACTGTTTCCATTGCTGGACTACGACGACCCTGCGTCTCGGCCTCATGTGCGTCCGTCGGCGCATCGACGCGCGGGAGGTACACCTTGAACGTGGATCCCTGCCCAAGCTGGCTGTCCACTTTGATGGCTCCGCCCGACTGCCGCACAATTCCATAGACGGTCGAGAGTCCAAGGCCAGTGCCCCGCCCAAGTTCCTTGGTGGTGTAAAACGGTTCGAAGATGCGGCCGAGCGTTACGTCGTTCATCCCGACACCGGTGTCTGAAACCGTGAGCGCCACACAGGGGCCGGGTCGCAGACCGTCGCCAGTGATCTCGGACTCAGTCACGTCGACGCTGCTCACCTCCACCAGGAGCTTCCCGCCGGTTGGCATCGCGTCGCGCGCATTGAGTGCCAGGTTCAGTATGATCTGCTCGAGTTGCCCTGCATCGGCAACGATCATCGCTCCGTCGTCGTCGGTCTGCACGCGAAAATCGATATGCTCTCCGATGAGCCGTCGCAGCATCGGTTCGATCGACTGAACGACGCGAGTGAGACTCAATGGCCCTGGTGCGATGATCTGCTGCCTGCTGAACGTCAGCAGTTGTCGAGTCAACGAGGCCGCACGTTCTCCGGCGCGGATGATCTCCAGGAGATCGTCATGCTGCGAGCTGCCGGGGGTCAGGCCTTCCTCGAGCATGTGTCCATACGCGAGAATGGCCGTGAGCAGGTTGTTGAAGTCGTGCGCGATTCCGCCGGCGAGCTGTCCAACGGCATCCATCTTTTGTGATTGGCGGTACTGCTCCTCGAGCACACGTCGTTCGGTCACGTCGAGCGCGGTACCTGCCGCACGGAGGGGCTTGCCGTCGGCACTGAAGAAGGTGCGGCCCACGCCGCTGATCCAGCGTACCATGCCGTCAGGCAGGATGGTTCGGTAGAGCAGGTTCGAATCGTCCCGCTGGCGCTCGGACCGCTCGATTTCGCGCAGCACGTCCTGCCGGTCGTCAGGATGTACGCGTTCGAGAAATGCTTCGGACGAGCCGCCAAATGCGCCAGGCGTGAGTCCGTGCAACTGCTCGTGCACCACGGACCATTGCTGCTTTCCGGAGACATAGTCGACTTCCCAGAGGCCAACGCGCGACGCCTCGAGCGCAAATCGCATCCGCTCTTCGGTGGCGATGAGCGCGCGCTCGGCAGCGCGACGCTCGCTGATGTCACGAAGGATGCCGGTGAAGATGTGTCGTCCGCGCTCCTCGCGCTCACCGAATGACACCTCGAGCGGAATCTCTCCACCTTCCTTGTGCAAACCTGCCAACGCCACAAAGTGGCCGTGGCCGTTCTTCTCGCCCGCCGAGAGATACTGGAACAGTACCTCGAGATGCCGCTGGCGATTTCGTGGCGGCATCAACATCGTCACCTGTTGGCCGACGAGTTCATGTGCCTCGTACCCGAACACGCGCAGCGCAGCGGGATTCGCGAACAGGATCGTGCTGTGCTCATCCATGGTGATGATGGCGTCCGTCGCCGCCTCGACCACCGCCCGATAGCCCTCTTCACTCTCGCGCTGTCGCCGCGCGTACGTCTTCCGCTCCTCGAGCACCGCCGCAGGGATGAACGACGACAGACTCATCACCGTGATGAAGACGTACATCTGCATCGTGACATTGCCCGGGGTCGCCGCCGTCAGTGCAAATGGGCCAATGCCGAGTGCCGTGTACCACGCCGTATACGCCGCGATGACCAGCGCGGCGACCGAAGCACCGCTCGGCCCAAAACGAATTGCTGCCCAGAAGAGCAGCGGAAAGGTGATGTACAGACCTGGTTGAAAGCGCCCGAGCTCGGGATGACCAATCGCGAGTTCAAGGGCACCAACAAGCGCGGCGAACGTCGCGGCCCCTTCCACCATGGTCGCCACCCGTACGCGAGGAAGGGCGCGCAATCGGCCGACGCATGTGAGCACCACGGGCGCGACGATCAGCATGCCCAGTCCGTCGCCAACGAACCATACGAACCACGACAAGCCGTACGGCATGCCCGCTCCGTAATGCAAGGCGACCGCACCGAGCGTCGCAGTGCACGCGTTGCTGATTACAGCGGCGCCAACCAGGAACTCGCCGACTTCGCGCAGGCTGCCCATCGTGATGGAGCGGCCGAGACGACGCCGCAGCCACCACGCGGCCACGAGCGACTCGGTGATATTTGCCAAACCGGCGCTGATGGCGAAGCTGACCGATAAGTGCGATACGGCGTCGGACAACATGCTGCCGGCGAAGGCGCCAACAAGGAGCGCGGGCCAATCCTCGCCCGCGCTCAACAGGAGCAACGCGAGCATCAATCCGGCTGGCGGCCACAATATCACCCCGCCATGCGGCGTGTCGACCAGATAGCCGAGACGGGCAGATGCGAAGTACGCTGTCGCCGCGAGCGCTGCAATGAGGAGCGCTCTCGCTGGTGCTACTGCGAACTTCGATCGATCGCCGAGTCCAAGCGTCACGAGTTCGAGGCGTCTCCAGCTAATGAGGGCGCGTGCGCGAGTCTTTCAGAGTCCTAGTATCGGTCGTCTGGCGGCGCCCCTTCACCGCGGCTACGGAACCGCCGGTCTATACAGATAATGCTCGTCCGAGCGCGGTTAGCGAGAGCGACCCGACAATCGGCGAATCCGGGCCGTCGCAGATCCAGTATCCAATGCGCGGCGGATCGCCGCGAGGAGGGCATCCGCGGAGGATGGCTTCGCCAGGAACTGCATCGCCCGGCGCAATCCGCATGGCGCATTCCGTCGCCGCCGGTAAGGCCGCTCGATCCAATGATCTTCACGCGGGTTCGGGCGCCGTGAGCGCAGTGCGAGGTATCGCTCCACCTCGTCGAGGCGGCTTTCTTGATCAGGCGTTCGATCAGATGAGTGCGGGCGCACGTCCGAGCAATGTGGAGCTACGGACGTCTGCGCGATCGCCCTGCTTCACCCGCCGTCGGTGAGCATGTCCACCGCCTCCAGGTCCGAGTCGCTACGCGTTGGGCGCGATGACTCGCAGCGAAGGAAAGTACGTGCGATAGCGCGATGCATCGCGCGTCAGGAGTGTCGCGCCCAGCACCGCCGCGTGCGCGCCGATGTAGAAGTCGGGCAGCGGGGATCGTCGCGTTCCACCGCGCTGGCGATAACGCAGGAAGCATTTCCCCGTCAAAAATCCCGCTGCCCACGGCAACGCCTCTCGGCGAAACCGATTGGCGGGCAATGCCTCTTCCAACTCTTCGATGCGTTCGAACCGTACCGAGACTTCCGCATAGATGATCGGGTTGATCATCAGGACGGACGTCTCCGCATGCTCCTCGAGCGCAGAGGCCGACCAGTCGAACCAGGTTGGATCTTCTGTGAGGACGTCGAGCAACACATTGCTGTCGACGAGCACGTCGGTCATTTGCTTCGCACCGCCGGCGCGTCGCGAGTGAGGCCGAGTATTTCGTCGGTGCTCATGCGCACGCTGCCGCGACCCCGCATGTGCTGCACGAGCGTACGCCCGCGACGCGTGCCGCCGGTTGCCTTCGTGAGCACAGCCGTGTTACCGCGAATGGTGAATTCGACTTCGGTATGGGGCAGGAGGCCCAGTCGCTCGCGGACCTCCAGTGGAATGGTGACCTGCCCCGTTGTGGTGATGCGCATTGCGGCCTCGAG
>JBDTMO010000349.1:0-6196 GCA_039934235.1 bacterium
AAGACCATACAAAAGGCCGACGACCCATCCTCTGTCCTTCACTTTTCAAACAGCGTTTTCCGCGATCTAAAACTTTCGCGGTGAGCCTTTCATTGTAAACGGGCGCCATACCACCTGCAAGTGTACACGCCACCTTTCCCAAAAACTTCAACTTTTCCGCTTCACCAACGCCCAAAACACCAGCTCAGCGAAGGGTCGTAATTGTACCCCATTTGCACGCGATTCTCAAGGGGACCACATCGCGCCCAACGCCCCGCTTACGTTGAACCATGTCCTCCGCCATTGTCTCCTCGAAAGGCGCTCGACGATGGGCCAGCGGACACCCCTGGGTCTATCGCAGCGACGTCCTCGAACGCCCCAGCAGCAACGCCACCGCCGTCCGCGTCACGGACCAGCGCGGCAAACCAATCGGCGTCGCACTCTGGAGCCCTCACTCCGAAATCTCCCTCAGACTCCTCGACCCCAACCCCGACGCCACCATCGACGCAGCATGGTGGCATGCCGCCATCGCCCGCGCCGTCGCACGCCGCAACGGACTCGACGTCAACACCAACGCCTACCGGCTCATCCACGGCGAAGGAGACCTCCTCCCATCACTCGTCGTCGACCGCTACGACCAATGGCTCGTCGTGCAGCTCATGAGTGCCGGCCTCGAGTCCTATCGCACTGAGATCGTCGACGCATTACGCACCCAGCTCCAGCCAACCGGAATCCTCGCACGCAACGACGTCTCCCTGCGCGCCAAAGAAGGGCTCGGCAATACCGTCGAACTGCTCCACGGATCCGTACCCGACGAAATCGAAGTCCACGAAAACGGCGTGCGCTACCTCGCCGCGCCGTGGCGCGGCCAGAAGACGGGCGCATTCCTCGATCAACGTGAGAATCGCGCGTTGGTCGGCAGCGTAGCGCGCGGCCGCGCCCTCGATTGCTTCAGCTATCATGGTTCGTTCGCGCTGCACCTGGCGAAGCACGCAGATCACGTCACCGCGCTCGACGCGTCAGCACATGCACTCACCCGCGCCGAAGAAAACTTTCGACGCAACGGATTTGCCAACGGGGCCTTCGTCGAAGCGAACGCGTTCGAATACCTGAAGGCAAAGGAACGCGAACGCGCGCAATTCGAAACGATCGTGCTCGACCCACCCGCGTTTGCGAAAACGCGGCCCGCACTGCCCGCCGCACTCCGCGGTTACAAGGAAATCAACCTGCGCGCCATGCGACTCCTGTCGCACGGCGGGCTGCTGTTCACGGCGAGTTGCTCATTTCATCTGTCGAAACCGCTCTTCCTCGAAATGCTCCAGGAAGCGGCGGCAGACAGCGGGCGACGCATCGCTCTTAGAGAGATTCGTGGGCAGCCGCTCGATCATCCGGAACTGCTCACCGTGCCCGAGACAGGATACATAAAAGGCGCACTCCTCGAGGCGTTGGATTGACGGTTCACCGTTTACTCAGCCTGGCACGTCGGGCAGAAATACGTGCTTCGTCCAGCCTGCGTAATACGGCCTATCTTCGTCTTGCATCGTCGGCACGGCATACCTTCTCGGTCATACACGTCGAGTTCCACAGTACTGTCGTCCGTGTATCGTGAGCCAGTCGCGCGCTTGAGCACCGCAGCAATCGCCGTGCGAAGTGCCGTGACCTGCGTTGCGGTCAGCGATCGGCTCGCGGCGCGAGGATCGATCCGCGCGCGCCAGAGCGACTCGGCGGCATAGATGTTTCCGAGTCCAGCCACGAGCTTCTGATCCAGTAGCGCAGGCTTGATCGGCCCACGCCTCGCTTCGAGGGCACTGCCCAACTGCTTGGCGGTCCACGACTTGTCAGATGCGTCAGGGCCAAGTCCCAAGTCGAGCAGCGCGCCAGCGGCGTGCAGTTCGATCGTTCCGAGCGCACGTGAATCGACAAAGGAAATTCGCGTTCCATCGTCGAACTCGAGGACAGCGCGCGCGAAGCGCGGGAGCTCGTCCGTCGCCTTGCCATGCTCCCAATCGCCATTCATGCGAAAATGCGCATGCAACACGCGTCCATCCGCCAGATGCAACAGCTGATGCTTTCCGCGTCGCTCCACGCGTTCGATCTGCGCGCCAGCGAGCGAGCGCAAACGCGCTGGCGAAATCCGGCGACGCATCGATGGATGAAGGAGTCGCACGCGCGCGATGATGCGTCCCTTTGCGCGGCGGCGAAGGACATTCATCGCCGCTTCTACTTCTGGAAGTTCGGGCATGATAGACCTGGTTGTGATCATCGAATCAGCGCGCGCGCCGACTGACGATTACGTTCACATCGCGTACGTTGACATCCGTCCCGTAAGCTACGCACAATCCCCCGAATGCTCACGCCGCATAGCTCCAGTACGATCATCGCCGCGCCTGACCCCTCGCGTTCGTACGGCGTGCGTCGAGCGCTCGTGGTCGTGTTGCTGCTCAATGCGATTTCAGCGGCCCTCAAGGTGAGCGTCGGCGCGCGCACCGGTGCCCTCACGGTACTTGGCGCAGCACTCGAATCTGTTCTCGACATGCTCAGCAACGGCGTTGCGATTCTCGCAGTCTCCGTCGCATCACGCGCGCCCGACGACGATCATCCGTACGGTCACGACAAGTTCGAGACGCTCGGGACACTCGGCATCGTTGGCTTTCTGTCGATTACGTGTTTCGAACTGCTGCGGCAGAGCGTGAGCGAGTTGAGAGAGGTGCAAGTCGCACCCCGCGCGACAACGACGGACGGTGTGCTGCTGATGGTGTCCCTCGCCGTGAATCTCTGCGTGGTGTTCTACGAACGACGTCGCGCGCGATCGCTATCGAGCCCGTTGTTGCTCGCGGACTCGGCGCACACGGCCAGCGATATCCTGGTGACCGCGCTTGCGATCGGGTCGCTCGTGCTTTCGCGTCTTGGTTATCTCTATGCGGACGCAGCGCTCGGTGTGCTCGTCGCGCTGATCATCGCGTGGAGCGGTTATCAAATCCTCCGCCACTCCGTACCGATTCTCGTGGACGCGCGCGCGGTTGGAGCCGACCGACTCGCGGATATTGTTCGGACAATTCCCGGGGTGAAGGGCGTTCGCGCCGCACGTTCCCGGCGCACGGCATCAGGCCACCTGTTTGCCGAAGTTACGATTCTCGTTGACGGGTCGACGTCAGTGACGGACGCGCACGACTTCACGGACGAGGTCGAGCGGGCGATCGCGCGCGAGTTGGGAACGGCCGAGGCGATCGTGCATGTGGAGCCGGTCTAGAGGACACGTGCTGTGGCGCGCGTCACAATAAACAGAGTCGTAAACATTTGCTCTAACTTTATTTGTGGCATCCACTTGCGCGACTCGGTGAATGTTCTAGCTTAGTCGCGTCCCTAGTCCTTGTCGAATGTCGCTCCGGCCGTCCCGATCGCTCAAGCACGAGTACGAACTGTACCTCGAGCGCGAGATCGAGAACTACAAGGAGTCAGTTCCGCGTAGCGTGCTGCTGTCCATTGCGGACGAAGCGGTGCGCGTTCTGGATGCGCAGCAGCAATTCGGCCTGACCGAGTTCCTGCTCTGCGCGGAAGTCGACCGGATCATCTTCAAGCGCTTGCGGTTGCCGAACGTCGCGACATGGGGCAAGCGACGCATCAAGGAGCTCGCCGAGTTGCGACGCCCGGAGCACTGGGGGCTGAGTCGCGATGATCTTATGGTGCGGGCTGTGCACCCTGTCGTCGACAACTCACACGTGCTTGTCGCGGGTGCGTCCATGGAGACACCGGCGCTCTATCTCGCTGCGAACGGATGCGAAGTGACCGCACTTTCTGACGCGGATGCCGTGCAACGGGTCATGGACGCTGCGGCACGGGCAGGGCTCGGCGAGCGAGTACACGCGAGCGCGGCGGCGCTGGACTCGTTCACGCCGGACAATCCGCTCACAGCCGTGATTTACACACCGGCAGCCTTCACGGGACTGAGCGCGGCTGAGCGGGCGCGCGTCATTCAAGTCCTGCAGAGCGCCACGGCGGACGGAGGCGTTCACCTGGTCCAGACGATCGTGGCCGGCAAGCGGGCAGCGGTGTCGATCGACGAGCTGCGGCGTCGCTATCGCGGTTGGGACGTGACCGTCTCGGATGAAGCGCCAAACAGCTTCATGGCGCGCAAAGGGATGGCGTAGTCGCTACCCGCCCGACTTGCTAGAAATGGCTGGGAACTAAGCATAGGGTGTCCGATCTGTATCGAAACGACACGGGCGACACCATGGGTTTACGTTTCGTTTCGACACGGACAGCGCCAATTACACGTAAGCTATTGTCAGCAACTCGTTATGTACCAATAGCTTAGATATTAGGCGCCCATGGCATCGATGCTGCCTTAGGGACATGTGCCCCCGCCCGTTCCGGGGGCATTTTCCTTATCAGGTGTTGTTATCTATATGGAGCAGGAACCGCAGTCGCAGCATGAAGAGCCCGTTGGCATCGTGATTTCCCGCGGATGGGAGCCGGCGACGACGCCGAGGTTCACTGCCTACATGTGGGCCCCTGGCCCGGAGGATGAGGTCGAGTTGGACGTGATTCCCGCCTGACCTCGCCGTCCCAATGCCCAAGTGCCGCGGATTCAACTCCGCGGCACTTTTCATTTTCGATGGGCTCGGTACGCGCCTTGCCCCCTGTGTGGGCGTGCATACCTCCATGGATTGGGAGCGCGAACGCGCGCAGCTCCTTGGCCAGCAGATCTCCGAGTTCCAGCTCACGATACGCGGGACGCGTGTGGAGCGGCTCGTTTCGCGATTGCACGAAGAGTTGGCGGCGCATGACATCGCCTTTCGGCCGCCGGTGTACCTCAGCAATGAATGGGGATGTCCAGATGGAACGCCCATCATCGGCATCCCGTTCTATCTCGCTGACTCGCGACTGGAGCGGATCGAGGCGGAGCATTCGGGTTCGGTCGAGAGCGACGATGAAGCAATGCGGTATCTTCGCCACGAGGCAGGGCACGCGGTGAACTACGCATTTCGTCTGCATGAGCGCGCTGACTTCCCGACGCTATTCGGTGATTACGCGCGACCATATCGAGAGCATTACGCAGCCGACCCGTTGTCGCGTGCGTATGTGCGGCACATCCTCGGTTGGTACGCGCAGAAACATCCCGATGAGGATTTTGCCGAGACCTTTGCGGTGTGGCTCACGCCGGGTACGGATTGGCGCACTGACTATGCGGACTGGCCGGCTCTCGCGAAGTTATGGTGGGTCGATGCAATGATGCGCGAAGTAGCGGCAGAACAACCGCGAACGCCAGAAGTCTCCGATGATGATGTGCCGGTCGAGGCGATGCACTGGACAGTGGCCGAGCATTATGCGAGCGACGAAGCGCTTTCATTGGACGATGCGCGCCAGTTCGATGGTGACCTGCGTCGCATCTTTGCGAGTGAAGCCGATGCCTCCGGGGGTGAAGAAGCGACGGGCTATCTCGCGCGTCACGAAGGGGAGCTTGTCGCGCGCATTTCGTACTGGGCCGGCGTTGGCCCTGGTGCGGCGCGTTCGCTCATCCAAGCGCTTCGCCAGCGCGCGGCGACGCTCGACCTTCGGGTCGTCGGCTTCGAAGCCACAACGCTGATCGAGCTGACAGCATTCGGAACCGCTGTGCTGCTGCATTGGCGGTACACGCACGTCGTCAACACACCTTCTCACTCAGCGAGCCCATGAAAGTCGCCATTCTGCATGGCGTTGATGCGGCTGAGCCGCCGGAAGATCCGGTGCTCTCGCAGATTGAATCGGCGCTTCGCGCGCTTGGACATGACCCGACGCGCGTGAGTGTGGCAGCCGACGTCGAGCCAGTGATTGCGGCATTGCGCGCGGCGGATCCAGCGTTGGTGTTCAATCTCGCAGAGTCGTTCGATGGCAAGAGCGCGCTCGAGTCGAACGTTGCAGCGTTGCTCAACTTGATCGGGTTGCGATATACAGGGTCGAGTCCCGCCGCCCTGTTGATGGCCGGCGACAAGAGCCTCACGAAGAAGGTGCTGAGCTTTCACAAGATTCTCACGCCGCAGTTTGCCACGGTGTATCGCGGCGCACTGGATCACGTGGGGGACCTGAAATTTCCATTGATCGTAAAGCCCCCGCAGGAAGACGCGTCACTCGGCATCACGTCGAAGAGTGTCGTCAGGGACGTGCGCGAGCTGCTCGGGACGATGGATGCCCTCCAGCGCGAGTTTCAATCGCCGGTGCTGGTCGAGGAGTTCGTGGA
>JBDTMO010000350.1:0-6179 GCA_039934235.1 bacterium
GATCAGCGATTCGAGGAGCGACGACCAGCGAGCATGCTGTCCACGGAGAAGCTACCGCCACCTCCAACCACCAATGCTAACAACGCGAGGCACAACGTGAGAACGAACTCGTAGCCCTGAGGAAGGAAGAATCCTTTCGCCAGATGCACGAGCATCATGGCGCCGATCATGTCGAAGACGAGTCCGAGCGCCACGAGTCGCGTGAGTAACCCGAGGATCAGGGCGAAACCGCCGAGGAACTCGAGGTAGCTGATGAACGGCGCGGTCAGCATTGGCACAGGCGCACCTAACTGTGTAAAGAAGTTCTGCACGTTGCCGACGCCCATGCCGAACACCTTCATGTAACCATGTGCGACGAAGACGATGCCCGTGATGACCCGAACGATGGCGAGTCCGGCCGACTGTTGCCGGGGCGAGGAGGTGAAGAGTGGCGATGACATGAGCGTTGTGATTCAGGTTAAGGCGAACGGTGGCGTGCGCATACTCAGGCTCCTTCGCGTGCGAGCGCGAGAAGGTCGATCAATGCTTTCAACTGCGTCTTGCTCAAGTGACCGAGTTGGGTTCGATGGGCGTCGGCCACTGGTGCATCCAAATCATTGAGAAGGTCGAGTCCTGTTCGTGTGATTCTGGTCGTGACGATGCGCCTGTCTGGATCCGTGCGCTCCCGTTCGACCAAACCGGCAATGACGAGGCGATCGAGCAGTCGCGTGACGTCGGGCACTTGTGCAATGAGCCTGTCGCGGATGTCATTGCGGCACAGTCCGGCGGGGCCCGCTCCTCGCAGGATTCGAAGCACGTTGTATTGCGTCGGCGTGATGTCGTGCGTCTTGAACGTTTCGCTGAGTCGATGCAAGAGCACCGCCGCGGTTCGTTCGACGCTCAGCATGGCCTCCTCTTCGAGGCTCTTGAACGGTTTTGTCTGCTTGATTTCGTCGCGGAGCGATGAAGGCATGGCTGAATGTAGGTGTTATAACACATTGTGTCAACACACCCTTTAGAACACGGTGAACGGTGAACGGTGAACGGTGAACGGTGAACGGCGAACTGCGAACTGCGAACTGCGAACGGCTCACCCTTTACCGTTCACCGTTCACCGTTCACTTTTCAGTGTGGCGTGATGCTCTTTGCCGAACGGACAGGCAGCATCGCACCGGGGCGCTCCGACAGCACTTTCGTCGTGAAGCGCTGTGCCTCCGAAATTCGCTCGACCTCGAGTGCGATTGCGTCAAGAGCCTGCATGACAGGCGCGAGTTGGAGCGCGGCCGAGTTCTGCGTTGAGGCGGTGAGCTGGGCCGTTCGTGCAGCGCGACGCGCACCAAGGTATCCACCGAGCCATGAACCGATGAGACCGGCCGTCAGGCCAATGGCGGCGGCGGCGCCAAAGAGCATCAGGTAGTGCTCGCGCGTGGTGCCCAGGATCATTTGCGGAATGTGCATGCCGATACCCTCGAGAGAATTGAGTCGCCCACCTGTTGCGTACGTCGCGCGATTCTCGTTGGTGTCAGCGCGAACGCGCGAACGGCGTTCAGCTCGATGCCGTTCCTTCGGCAGCCAGGCTCGCCTGCGCGGACACGCCTTCCCTTCCCGACCGGCGATAGGAATCGTCGGAGAAAAGGTCCCATCCGGTCGCATCATCGAGGTACAAGGCGAGGATACGATCGAGCATGGCGTGCTGCTCGGGTGCTTCAACGGGAACCAGTAGCTCCACTCGGCGGCGAAGGTTGCGCGGACGAAGGTCAGAGGAACCAATCAGGTACACCGGCGCTCCGTCGTTTGAAAAGCGATAGATGCGGGAATGCTCCAGGAAGCGGCCCACCACGGAGACGACGCGGATACGCTCGGAGAGCCCCGGCACCTGTGGGCGCAACGTGCAGATGCCGCGTACCACGAGATCGATTTGCACGCCGGCTTCAGATGCGAGGTACAGCGCGCGGATGACCTCGGGATCGGAGAGGCCATTCACCTTGATTGCGATCGACGCCTTTCGCCCCGCGCGTGCGTGTGCCGCCTCGCGCGCGATGAACGCAAGAATTCGAGGAAGGAGTTGATGCGGCGCGACCAGCGCACCGCGCGTGAGTCCCTGTGGCGGGCGCGACGAACCTGTCAGTTCGTTGAAGAGATCGGCAACATCAGACGTCAGGTCATCGCGCGCGGAAAACAGGCTGAGGTCGGTGTACTGACGACCAGAACGTGCGTTGTAGTTGCCTGTGCTCACGTGCACGTAACAGCGAAGCTTGTCGCCTTCGCGCCGGACGACCAGCGCGACTTTCGCATGCGTCTTGAGACCGACCAGACCGTAGACAACATTTCCGCCCGCTCGCTCGAGCGCCCTGGCCCACGTGACGTTGTGCCCTTCGTCGAAACGCGCCTTGAGCTCGACGAATACGACCACCCGCTTGCCTGCATTCACTGCGTCGAGCAGCGCCGCGACGACTGGGGAAGGATCACCTACGCGGTAGAGGGTGATCTTGATTGTCGTTACCGACGGATCGGCCGCGGCCTCCTGCACGAATCGTACGACCGTCGCGTCGAAGGAATCGAACGGGTGATGCACGAGCACGTCGCCCGCGCGCACGACGTCGAACATCGAGCGCTCGGCGGCAATGGGCTCGCGCACGCGCAGCGGCGGATATTCCAGCGCCGGCAGCTCGGGCAGCGGCAACTCCGCAAGGCATCGCAGGTCGAGCAAGCCTTCAATGACCTGCAGTTCCTCGACGGCGACTTGCGCGCCTTGCGCCATGGCATCGCGCCGAAGGCTCTCCAGGACCAACTCGCTGACGAAGGCCGGCATTGCGCGCTCGACTTCGACGCGCACGGCAGGATTGTACGGTCGCCGTTCGGTGGCGTGTGCGACGGCAGCGAGCAGGTTTTCTGCCCCTTCCTCGTCGAGCGCGAGGTCGCCGCCGCGCGTTACGCGAAAGAGGTGCGCGCTCTCCACATGCACGTTCGGATGCAGAAGGTCCACATTGGCGCGCAGCAGTTCCTCAATCGTGATGACGTCGCGTTCCCTTCCCGGCACCGGCAGCAGTCGCGGTACATCACTCGGCAATTCGAATTCCGCGAGATGCGGCGCGCCCCCTGCTTCGCGATGAAAGACGACGGCGAGCGACAACCCGAGGTGCGGCAAGTGCGGCAGCGGGTGTCCGGGGCTCAGCGTCATCGCGAGCGGCGTGAGATTCGGATAGATCTCGTCGCGGCAACGCGCCGTCAGCGCATCGCGTTCCTGGCTCGTGAGGGCGCTCCACGGCACGAGTCGAACGCCAACCGCCTCGGCCGCACGAAGACAGTCATCGGCGCAGCGCGACTGCGCCGCGATCAGTGCGACGACTTCCTTCTCCACGCGTGCCAGACGCTCGACGGGCGTGAGCCCGTCCTCGCTGTCATCGTCACCGTTCCACTCCGCGGCCTCCCGACGCAGTTCGGACATGCGAACCATGTACAACTCGTCCAGGTTGCTGCTGACAATGCCGAGAAAGCGGAGCCGTTCGCGGAGTGGTGTGCGCGGATCCTCGGCGAGCGCCAAAACGCGTCGCTGAAAGGCGAGCAGGCTGAGTTCTGGTGTGAACAGTTGCGCGCGCCGAGCACCCGTAGTCGCGACATGCTGGGCCTGGTCGGAGTCGGCGAGCGGAGCGCGGCGCACTTTCGTCCGCTTCCAGCGCAGGAGCAGCTCAGCGTGATTGCGTGGCTCTGCCGATGGTTGCCGCAAGTCGTGCTCTCGCTCGAGCGCGCGGGCAAGGCGTTCCAGGTTTTCGTGCGGACCTCGGCGCAGGTGCGCGCAGAGTTGGTGAAAGGTGCGGCCGACGCCTTCGCGGCGAACGGTCAGCCGATCGAAGTGCAGCTCGAGCCGCGGGCGGCGGAAGAAATTTGGATGCGCCGTTCGCGTAATCCGGTCGACCTCCAGATCGAGGAGGGGTACGAGCAAGTCTGGATCGACGAGCGCGCGGACGCGACGGGCGGTCGATGTATCCTCCGTGAGCGCCGAGCGGATGTCAGCCGCGCGCGCACGCGAATCGATGCGGAGTGCGGGCGCTGCTGCGGAGCCGTCGATGCGCAGGGAGAGGAGATGCGAGTCGTCCACGCCAATGCGGAGCCGGCACGTAATGCCGCGTGCTCGCAGTGATTCGTCGGGGGTATCGAGATAGAGGTCGCGATGGTGAGTGCGAAGCGGCGCGCTGGCGACGATTCCCAGCGGAAGCGGAGCGGTCGCAAGTGCATCCAACTGTTCCTCGGACCGTAGCTCGTACCGGAACGACAACCGAGCGGAGTCGCTCCTTGGCACGCGGGTCAGCGGGGCCCCACGCAGTTTCGGGTAACGTATTCCGCGTCCTTCGGTGTCTTCACCTGATCGTAGAATTCGTCAAAATATGACAGCTGCTCCTTGACGATCCCCGGCTCGAGCAGCTTGCCGACCTCGTCGCGGTACAGGGCATAGATCGCGTCTTTCTTCTGTAGAAACAGGGCAATCGCCGCCGGATACGCGCCTTGAATCGAGCAGTAGCCACGAAACACGCGATCGATGACGCGCTTCGACTTGAACTGGGGATCGACGGTCGCATAGGGCGCATTGACGGCACCGGAAAAATCAAAGTCGTATGCGACAGGGATCGCGAGGCTCCCGTCTCGCTTCAGCACGACTTCGCCGTTGTGCAAGCCGTTGAAGGAGAAGTCGAGATTGCCAATGAAGTACTCGAACACGAAGGCCACCGCGAGCGGGTCGGCGTCCATATCGTCTGCCGTGGCGCCCTTCACCTTCGTCATCTGTCCGCCCAGCCGATCCGCGAGTTCGTCGGGATCTTCGAACACGAACGCATATCGCGTTGCCTCCACCTTGCCGGACGCACTATCCGTGTATGTCACGCGCAACGTGCGCACACGATGACTCATGGGCGTAATGGTCTGATAGATCCGGTAGAGCTGCATCTCCTTCAGGACGAACTGCTCGTACTCGTCCTGGTTCTTGCAGACGCTCACCATCTTCGGTTTCTGCAGATCGTAAAACAGGGTCTGCTTGGATTCCTTGTTGCTGATGTTGAGCCGGATCGGTGGCAGTTGGCAGTGCTTGAGCCGCCAGACGCCGTGCGTCTTCGCCTTTATCGGCACGATGACGATCTTACCGTCTGCGCCGGTGTACGACATGGTCGCATCACGGTATGGAGACGTCTCGGATCTGTCGCTCTTCAGCTTGCCGAAGTTTGCCGTGAAGGTCACGGCGAGCGGCTGCTCGCTCGTGAAGAGTGGAGGCACGGGTGCGGGACCGGCGCTTGGCGTCTTTGGCGGCTTGGCAGCTTTGGGCTTCTTTGCGTCCTGTGCGTGTGCGGGCAGGGCGAGTGCAAGCAGGAGCAGTGGGATTACGGCAACAGAAAGGTGCAGGTCCTTCGCTGCGCTCAGGACGACAGCACCGCTCTGCACGGTTTGCTTTTGCATTATTTGAACTCCGCGTCGATGACGGTGCTGGAGCCTGCGGCGCGAATGAGCGAGATCAGCTCGTCCGGCGGCGTGCGCTTCTTCAGCTGCACGAAGTACTCAACCTGATCGATGCCGCCGGTGGACGTGACCGTACCTATGCGCCATTGTTTCGTATAGTCCTGCAGCTTGGGTTCCACCACGCGCCGCATCGCCTCGAGGTCGGCAGTGTGAAGGCGCAGGCAACTCTCGTCGGTGGACACCGGGCCGTCGTCGGCATTAGAGTGCGCGCGCCGCCACGCTCGTTCCGCGACGCCCTCGAGTTGATCGCGAGTCATGTTCTGAAACACTTCGTCGTCCATGCGAGCGACAAACGTACCGGTGCGCGCCAATTGCCGAGCGCGCCGTAAGCGCCGCTCGGCGATGCGTCCGTCGAGTTCAACGGGTGCGTTGCCGAAATCGGAGTACCAGAGCACGAGCGCTGTCGCGTTGAACACGATCGAGATGACGGCGGCAACGGGAAGGTTCACTGCGGCGGCCAATCCGATTGCCGTCGCGAGAAACACATAGACGGCGTCCTTGCTGTCGTCGAGCGTATTGCGGAATCGCACGGCGGCCACGATGCCGGCGAGACTGAAGGCGAGCGTAATGCTGTACTTCACGAGCAGGACGATGCCGGAGACGACGAGCGGGAGGATGATCAGGAGTTGCACGACGGACTGTTGGTAGCCGCGCTTTGCGCGCGTCAGCAAGTACACCCACGCCACCGGCAGCGA
>JBDTMO010000351.1:0-6171 GCA_039934235.1 bacterium
TCGGTTTCCGCCTGCGTCGACATGAAGAAGTCGCGATTGTCGTCATGCCCGATGTACTTCTGGTAGAGCCTCGGCAACTGCGCCAGTGAGCGCTGCTTCGGGTCGGGATTGCGCATGTACCAGTTGGCAACGAGGTCGTTGCCATCCGGATTGGCGTGGACGAAGAGGATGATGACGTCGTCGAGAATGCGCTTCGTTTCGTCGTCGTTGCGGCTGACCATGTCGTACACCATCTGGCCGAGCTGCTGCGCGCCGACGGTTTCGGTGGCGTGCAACCCACCGTCGATCCACACGACGGCCTTGCCGTCCTTCGCCAATCGTCGCGCCTGTTCGTCGGTGAGCCCTTCCGCATGCGCGAGCCGCGCCGAGATGTCCTGATAATGCGCGAGTCGCTTGTGGTTTTCGGGCGACGTCACGATCGCCATGAGATGCGGCCGACCCTCAGCAGTCTTGCCGATCTCCTTCAGCACCATGCGGTCGGACTCCTTGTCGAGTGTGCGCCAGTACGCAGACATCTGCGCGTAGCTCGCGAGGAAATAGTCGTCGCCGAAATTGGCGCCGAGTGCTTCCTTGGGCGTCGTGATGTGTGACTGCGCCGAGGCGTGCGTGGCGACGCTTAGCGTGAGCGCGACGGAGAATGCGGCGAGGCGACGATTGAACGTCAGCATGATGCGGGCGGGGTGTGAGGACGTATGGCTACGCGGTGGGAGGGCACCGTGTTGTTGCTATCAAATCACAGTGCAGGGGTTTTTTCAACTGGACAGTGCAACACCTCAAGCAGTGCTCCACTCGAGCGAAGCAACTGAACTGAACTGCAACTGCAACTGCCAATCCGTGACTAGCAGTTGCAGTTGCTTTTTGCGGCTTTGAACGACGAGGCACGAGCAATTCAGCCCGCGACGTGTGAATCGCATCCACCTCATACGTCTTTGCGTGGCCGGATCACAGCGCGGCGACGGTAGATCCCACTCGCTTCGCTCATGCGGGATGACAGTCAGGGTGATGCCGTCTAGAACGATGGCCCAAACCCCACCACGAACTTCCACGGCGCTGCATGATCGACCGGACGCGCGACACCAATGTGCATGATGCCCGAAAAGAGCGTCAATCCAAAGCCGGCCGTCGCACGAACGCCATCCGTCGCACGCGACACCACCGACGATCTCGTTGGATCTCCAAGCCCCGCGAGCGCGCGCAACGCCGCGTCGCTCGACAGCTCGGTCCAACCACCCTGGATGCCAACCGCAAATCCCGGCGCCAGTCCCGGGATGTAAACCCTGCGCCACACGCGTTGCGGAGCGCGCAAGAACGGCGAAGTGTAGTTCGCATACCCACGAAACAACGCGGCGCGATCGCCAGCAAACTCCTTGTAGTCGTAGCCGGGCAGTCCCGCATTACCGCCAAGCTCGAACAACGTCTGCGACGGAATCACAGCGCCAGTCACCACGCCGCCCTGCGCCTCCGCCGACACCGCGACAGGGCCAAAATACTCTCGGCCCGATAGTGTAAGCTCTGCACGCTGCCAGCTCAACGTGCCGGCCGCCGCTTCATAGTGCACACGCGCACCGATACCTGGTTGCACAAAGTCGCCAGACAGGCTCGGGTGATACTCCGCATCCACGGTCGCGAGCGAATATCCTCCCGGCATCACCCCGCGATTCGCGCGAAACGGACCGCTCCCAAACCAGCCACGCGTCAACCGCGCCTGCTCCGCACGATCATCACCGTAACCAACCTGCACCGTGATGAGCGCCTGCTCGATCGAACCAATCACCCGCGTCACCGACGCGAGCGCAACGCGACGATCGACGTAATCGAAGTCGTCGAGCGACCCGAGCGCCGCAACCGCTCCACCACTCTGCGGCTCGAACGGACGCAGAAAATCATTCGTACTCGGCAACGAACGCTCGGCACGCACGCCAAAAGCCCACGGATCCCGCCGCAACGACGCGTGAATGCCGCCACGAACCGTCCGCTCCGTCCACGCATAACCGCCCATCGCGCCGATGCTCAATCCAGGCGCTGCGCTCCGCATGTAGAGCGTGGATTCAAAACCGGTGTACAGCCCTTCAATGCGATCGAACCGAACAAGGTTGTCCGTCGTCGCAGGCATGAAATCAATTCTCGGCGAACCAGTCGTCTTCCACGCGTCGGGGCCGACGTCGTCAAAGTCGTTTGCCGTCACACTGGATGTGAGTTCGCCAATGGGCGCGCGCCAATCGTCGAAGCGACTCACGCTATCCGACGTCGCCCACGTAGTCCGATGCGGGATGTGATTGACGTCGTCGCTCGCGATGCTGGCAGCACTCGTGTCGTCGATACTGTAATCACTGAAGCGCGACAGGATTCGCATCACGGCGCGCTGGCGGCCGAGCAGTGCAATCGTGGTTTGAAACTCGGAACGCTGGAACGCGGGAAGCCAGTATCGGCCATTCACTTCAGTGTTCACGAACTCCGCAAAGGCCACCGCGACCAACCCAGGCATGCGCGCAACGAATGCGCGCGGGCCGCTGCGAGGCGGACCAAGCACCACAAACTGTCCACGCATCCGCACGATCTGCCCACGCTCGGCATCCAGGTCGATCTCGCCATCGAACGCACCGAATCGGGATGAGTCGCGCAAATGCGGCGTTACATGCAGGCGTACGATTGAAACCGACCGAGCCCCGATGTGCAGCACGGTGACGGTATCGCCGCCGGCAAAGCGATAGTAGTCGTCGCGATCAGTTGCGAACGGATGGACGACGACAATAGTGTCACGACGACGAGAGGAACTATCCGGGCCGATCTGTGCGCCGAGTCGCAGGCGTTCACCGTATAACGAGGGTTCGGTCCATCCGCGGATGTATGTGAGCGTCGAGATTGGCGAGCCCAGGCTCTGCGAACGGAATCCGACGACATGCATGTCATATTCGCCGTCACGCACCCAACTGATCGACGATGCGACTTGCTCGAGCTGTGCAGCACGCTCGCGGCCGAGTGTGTCGCGAAGCAGCAGCGACATCTCGCTCTCGACGTGCGCATGATAGCCTCGAAACGCGACAGGTGGTGCGTGATTGGCGACGACGGCACGCGCAACGAGCGCACGGACCGCGGCCGTTGCGTACACGGAGTCTGGCGCAACAGCGAGTTGCGCGAAGAGGAGCAACGGCGCGAGCATCTCGCCTTACGGGTTCGCCTTTACGGCCGGCGAACTCCCCGGCACCACGCGATCGCCAGCCAACACTCGGCCGGCCCCCGGCGGGTCCATCTTCATTCGCGTCGCGCGATCATCCTGCATCATGAATGAAATCACGGTCCGCGGCGCAGATCGCATCGCGAACGTGCCATCCGTTTGCTTGAGCAACCGCTCCGCGCCCTGACCAACTGGTTCGATCATCAGGCGTCCGTTCTCGTCGAACACGCGATAGGTCCGCCGATATTGCGTGAATGAGCCGTGTAAATCCGGCGGCAGCTTGTCGTACTTGACGAGGAATGATCCACCGACACGCGCACGTTCTTGCGCCGACGTCTGCATGTCCGCGAGCGATCGCGCTGGTGGTGCATCCGCTGGCTTGGAAAGTTCTGAGAGGCCGAGCACGGCGCGCGCCAGCGCCCTCGCAATGGCATATGCGTTCTGGCTCTCGGTATTGGTGAGCACGATGACCGTGAGGGAGTCAGCGGGAAATTCATACATGCTTCCCGCATAGCCAAGCAGCGATCCGTGCTGGCCTCGGCTACGATGATCGTCCTCATGACCGAGTGAGAGCGCGAGCCCGTATTGCGCCTTGGCGTCAGTGAGACTCATGTGCATCGCCGGACCCTCGGCAGTGCTCATGCGTACAAGGGTTTCGGCCGAGAGCAGCTTGTGGTCGCGCACCGCGCGCCATGTGCGAAAGAGGTCACCTACCGTGCTGCAGTAGCGAAGGTCGTAGTTGAAGGCCATGTCACTTTCGCGCGCCAACACGAAACCAGACGGCGTGCGACGATAGCCATGTGCGAGCCCGTTCACGAGCGAGAACTCGTCACAGAGGGATGTGGAGTTCGCACCAGCAGGTTTGTAGATGTGCTCCTGCACATACTCATCGAAGGTTTGTCCGCTCACGCGCTCGACGATGGTGACGAGCAGTTGAAAGCCGGAGATGGACCAATCCCACACGGTCCCCGGCTCATTCACCCACGGTTTGCCCGCGTAGAGCGCCATCACTTCATCGAGTGCCTTGGGCTGCCGGCTCGTCCCGTCTATGGCGTCGCCGAGGTAGTGATAGTCGACGATGCCGGTGGTATGGTTGAGGAGTTGGCGCACGCTTACGTGATGTCCCTGCAGCGGGAATTCAGGGACGAACTTTTCGATGCCGTCGTCGAGGGAGAGTTTACCGTTCTCCACCAGCTGCATTACGGCGACTCCTGTAAACGGCATCATCGGTCCGACGACGTGATACGCCGTCTCATCCACAGCCGGCGCCTGCAGGCCAAGCTCGGCGAATCCGTACCCCTTGTGCAAAAGAATCTTGTTGCCGCGTGCAACGAGGACGGATGCGCCGACGACGTGTTCCTGCGCGACCATGCGCTTCGCGATCGCGTCGAGATCAGGCATGCCGTTCTGCGCGGCAGTCGTCGCGGCAGGACCCGTCGGCCACACCGTGAAATCGGGCATCGCTCGACGGACGACAACGCCGTTCATCTGCGAAAGCGACGCGTCGAGTTCGAGGAGGTGTCCACGTGCGAGTTCGAGTGCGTGTTCGTCGGGTTGGAACTTGGTGCCGACGGGGTAATCGAGAAACGCGGTTCGCGCCTGCTCGATGTGCGCGCCGAGTACGTGGGCGATCGGGTGGTCGGCCGCGAAGGCGGCGAGACGCTTCGCGCTCTGCGTGAATGCGTTTGCGTCGGAGACGTACAGGCGACCGGGGTACATCGTGTCGCCGGTGAGGAGCAACCCGGTGCGGCGGTCGTACAGTGCGATGGACGATTTCTCGTGGCCGGGAATCGGGATGATGTCGAGCGTGCGCCCGCCGAGATCGAATGTGGCGGTGCCCGTGGGCCAGTTCTGAATACCGAAGAATGCCGCGACCGCCTCGGGTGTCGTGCCGACCACAGTGGTGTTTTTAAGCGCGCCAAGCTGCTCGCCGCCGGCGATGTGGTCGCCGTGTGCGTGCGAGTGCGCGACGATGAGTGCTGGTACCCTGCCGTCATGATGGTCCGCCCAGCGCCTCAGTGCGTCGCGTACCGCTCCGGCGACGTCGGCACCTTTTGCGCCGGTGTCGAGCAACAGCGCCTTCCCGTTTCCAAAGAGCAGATACAGGAACGGCTTTTCGTAATTCGTGCAGCCCGATTGCCGCAGGATGTAAAGATCGGCGTTGTACTCGTGCAACTGAAAGTGCGGTCGCCCATCGCAGCCTTCGCTCGACTCGGCCCAACTGGCGCGCAGCGTTCCGCGCTCGAGTCCAGCGCCGTCAGGCTGCGGCGCTTGTGCGGAGGCTGCGAATGCGATCGCGAATGTCGCTAAGAGGTATGCCGCTTTCATGAAAGACATTCTCCATTAATACCGCGCTGAGCGCAGCAAGGAACGGTGTGTTCAACTGATCGGCGCAACACGTTCATCTATCATCCGCCGCGCCCTTAAGGTGCTTGCGTGTTGGCCGTTTAGAGCCGCAAAAAGCAACAACAACTGCAAATCCGCGATAGGCAGTTGCAGTTGCTTCGCTCGTGCCGGATGATAGTATGGGGTTGCGGTCACCGGTTGAACTCCCTCCTGCACCGTCTTCTGGCTGCCATCCGAGTATCTGGGCCGTATTGGTACAGATCCTTCGACTCGCTTCGCTCGCTCAGGATGACAGAGCCGGCTTCATTCGCTCTGGCGACATTACTTGATCCGCCCATACTTCCGCATTGCCGCAAGCATGCGATCGACAGGCATTGCGTAAATGCGCAGGTCGTTCGCGCCCGTTGTCGTTTCCGCAGCAAGTAATGCGTTCGTGATGGCGGCTTCAACTGCTTGCGCCGTCGCTTGAAACAGAGGCGAGATGCGATCATTGGTCACCATGCGCACTGACGTCACGCTGTCGGATGACCACGCCTTCGGATTCGCCGTGGAAAACGCAATGAAGATGTCGCCAGAGCCATTGCCACCGAATCCACCCTGACGGCCCACGCCAAGCGACACCCGCGTGGCAATGCGCTTGAGTTGATGCG
>JBDTMO010000352.1:0-6161 GCA_039934235.1 bacterium
GACGGCGCACCGAAGTTTCGGTGGACACGCACCTTTGGCCACGACGACCTGCGCGACAACATCGCGCGCTACGTCCGGTCGCTGCCGGGAGGCGGATCGGTTTCGACTATACGCGCAGTGACTGTTACTGACGTGACGCCGGCTGGGAGGGTCGGTACGCTCACGGTAGAGACTGATCGCAAAACCATCACGCTTCATGGAAATGAGATGCGCTCGGCGCTGCGTCTCCCGAGTGGCGAGATACTGTACAGCACATATTTTTCCGTCGACGCTGTCGCAGGGCGCGACGGCATCGAGACCCTGACGTTGAATGGCGGAGGCAATGGCCATGGCGTCGGCATGTGCCAGGCGGGAGCGATTGGTCGCGCACGCGCTGGCCAGGATTTTCGAACGATTCTTCGGACCTACTATCCCGGCACCACCGTTG
The DNA here is from genome assembly GCA_039934235.1 of bacterium. Lineage (GTDB taxonomy): Bacteria > Gemmatimonadota > Gemmatimonadetes > Gemmatimonadales > Gemmatimonadaceae > AG11. The sequence continues at coordinate 428 of JBDTMO010000352.1, forward strand.
GAACGATCGAGTGAGCGCGCCGCGCGCGCGGTGTGGGTGCGATGCGCGTCGGCGGCCATCGCGATTTGCGCGTTATTGCTGTTGGCACGTCCCGTCGCTGCCCAGCAGCTTGGCAATCGCATCACGCTCGATAGCCTCCAACTCTCGGCACTCAGTATCGACGTCGGCAGTATTCGTCCGCGACAGGTCGTGCCGGCGACGATCTTCGGCATTGCCGCCGATTACGGCAGGCTCTCGCAAAGCCTGCGACTGCGTTTCGAGGGGAGTTACTGGGAATCGCGCCTCAAGGATGAGGTGACGAAGACCTTTACCGACTCGCTCCATCACGTGATCACAGATCCCTCACACGATGATGCGGTCGTCTACAGCAAGGTCACGATGTATGATGTGACAATGGGTCTGAGTGCACGGTGGGTTCCCATGCAGACGTCGCTCTTTCAGCCATTCGTTGGAGCGGGAATCGGCGTGCATGTCATCAATGCTGAGGGGCCGCTCATCAACGGCACGTTCGTCGAGCGGCTATTCGACAACATTTCCACCGGTCTGTTCGGTGAATCGGGTATGCAGTTCAAGCCCCTCCCGCGCTTTGGCGTTGACGGGCGTTTTCGGATCGACTTGGTGAACGGTTTTCGCGCGGTGTCGGCGCGTGCCGGTGGTGTGTATTACTTCGGTCCACTCCGGAGAAGTCTATGACGGATCCCGTGCGAATCGGCGTGGTTGGGGCGGGCGCAATCGCGCAACTCACGCATCTCCCCGTGCTGTCCAAGATGCGCGGCGCCACGCTCGTGGCCATTTGTGACAACGACCGGCCCAAGGCGCGCGCCCTCGCCGACCGCTTCGATATTCCCGATGTCTATACGGACATCGGCGATTTACTCGAGGCCGAGCGTCTGCAGGCGATCGTCGTCGCGACGCCGAACCACCTGCATGAGCCGCACGTGTTGAGCGCCATCGCTGCCGGCGTGGACGTGCTTGTCGAGCGACCACTCTCGCTGACGGCCAAGGGCGTCGAGCGAATCGTGAATGCGGCGGCGCGCGCAGGACGAAAAATCGCCGTCGCCAACAACCACCGGTTTCGCAGTGACGTCCAGGCGCTTGCCGGATTCCTGCGGGGCGGCGAGCTGGGGAAGCTCACGGGCATTCGCGCCGGCGCGTACAACCACAAGCGTGCCGAAATGGGTTGGCGCGGCCGGCGCGTGGAGTCGGGCGGCGGCTCGTTCTTCGACTACGGCCTCCCTCTGCTGGACCTGGCGCTCTGGCTCAGTGACTCGCCGGCGCCGGAGCGAATCGTGGCGCACATGGAGCGCGGTGCAGGGAAGAATGCGGTTGAAGACGCGATGCTCGTACAGCTCAAGTGCGCGAACGGAGTGGTATTCAATTTCGATGTGTCCAGCTCATACGTCGGCGAAGAGGAACGCTGGTGGTTCGAGACCTTGTCGACGCGCGGCAGCACGCGGCTCGCGCCACTCCGCGTCGTGAAAGAACTGCACGGGCGTCCCACGGATGTCTCGCCTCGGGGCGCGGCGGCGCGTGAGAGTGCCTTCATTCAGTCGTATCGCGCTGAGCTCGCGCACTTCGTCTCCGTGATCGCTGGCGAGTCGGAGTACGAGGCACCAACGGATCAAGTGGTGCTGCACAAGATCGTCGAGGCGATTTACAAGTCGGCCGATGAAGGACGCGAGATCAAGCTGTGATCGTGCGGACGTTGCTTGCTTCGCTGCTCGTCGCCGTTGCGAGCATAGGTCGCGCGGCCGCGCAGTCGCCGCCGGTGTATGCCACCGCGGTGGCGCCAATGCCCGGAAGCCCGATTACCGTGACGCTCGTGACCCTCGGATCGGCGAAGGACGTGGACGAGCGGTTCGGGCACAATGCGCTCTGGTTCCACGACGCGTCGACATTGCAGGACGTCGCGTACCAGTGGGGGGTGTTCAGCTTTAACGAACCGGGCTTCTACCTCCGTTTTCTCACCGGCGAAACGAACTACTGGATGGGCCCGGAAGACGCCCGGTTGTTTGTCGAGCATTATCGGAACAGGGGTCGCCCGATAACGCTTCAGCGATTGAATCTCACCCCGCAGCAGACGCTCGCGTTGGTCGACTATGTTCGCCGGAACGCGCTCGATGCGAACAAGTTCTATCGCTACGACTACTTTCGCGACAACTGCTCCACGCGGTTGCGTGATGCACTCGACAGTGTGATTGGCGGCGCGATCAAGCGCGCCACCGATTCGGTGGTGACGACATTGTCGTACCGGAGCGAGAGCGTGCGCCTGACCGACGGCGATGCGCCGATCCAGACGGGTATCGACATCGCGCTCGGCCGCCCCGCCGATCGGCCGCTCACGAAATGGCAGTCGTTCTTCATTCCAATGCGTTTGCGAGACGCAGTGCGAGACATCCGCGTGCCCGGCGCCGGCGGCGTCGATGTACCGCTCGTGGCGGAGGAACAAATCATTCCACTCGCGATCCAACCGATTCCCGAAGCAGCGGTGGTGCCGAACATTCTGTGGAGGTCTGGTGCGTTAGGTGTGCTGCTCGCCCTGCTCGTCGTCGGGCTGCGCGTGATGATGCTCAGCCGGCGCAGCGCGGCGTGGGGACTGGCGTTGTTCGGAAGTGCGTGGTCGCTGCTCAGCGGCGTCATCGGAGTGATCTTGCTGCTCGCCTGGATGGCAACGAAGCATGTGTTCTGGGCGTCCAACGAAAACGTCCTGTTGTTGACGCCGTTTTCCCTTGCGCTCATCATGCTGATTCCTGCGTCGATTCTCAGTGGACGCGGTGAGCGCGCTGCACGGATGGTGGCGTCGATCGTCGCGGCGCTCGCGATCGTGGCCGCGCTGCTCGCAATCATTCCGGGAGGGCAGGACAACCTGGCGATCGTCGCGCTGTTCCTGCCCGTGCATCTGGCGCTTGCGTGGGCGTTAGCGCTGCCGCGATCGCTGCGAAGCCCCAAGACGGCCTAGCGGCAATGTATGACGCGCTCGTTGTCGGCCTTGGCGCCATGGGGAGCGCCGCCCTTTTCGAGCTTGCGTCGCGAGGTGTAAACGTCATCGGTGTGGACGCCTTCGACCCACCGCACACGCTCGGCTCCACGCACGGCCGCTCCCGGATCATTCGCGAGGCGTACTTCGAGCATCCGAGCTACGTCCCCTTGGTCCGGCGTGCGTACGCCCGCTGGGCAAGGCTCGAACAGCTATCCGGCACTGCGCTCTTCCTCAAGACGGGCGGGTTGAATATCGGCGCGCCGGGCTGCGGGTTAGTCGTTGGCGCAATCGAAAGTGCATCGCGCCATGGCGTTCACGTCGAGCTCCTGAGCGCTGACGAGATCGAACGTCGCTTTCCCGCGTACGCCGTTCCACCAGGCATGGCTGGCGTGTACGAGCACACCGCAGGCATGCTCTTCCCCGAATCGTGCATTCGCGCGTACCTCGCACTCGCGCGAGCGAGTGGCGCAGAGGTGCGAGCCAACACGCGCGTGATTTCACTCGAGCAAAGCGGTGAGTCGGTTATCGCCACGACTCCCGACGGTACGATTGCCGCGCGCCGGCTCATTGTCTGCGCCGGCGCATGGACTCGCGCGCTCCTGGAGACGCTCGGCGTGGAGCTTCCCCTCGACGTCGCGCGCCAAACGATGCACTGGCTGGAGACAACCGGCGACGCGAGTATCCGTTCGCCGACGCGCTTTCCAGTCGCGCTGATCGAGCACGACGCCGATCGCATCTTTTACACCATGCCCGACACCGGCGATGGCGTGAAGGTGGCGATCCACCACGAGGGTCCGACCGTGTCCGCCGATTCGGTCGATCGCGAAATACGAACGGCGGATACCGCGCCCGTGGAGGAACTCGCGCAGCGATTCCTCCCCGGTGTCGCGGCGCGTATTCGGGAGTCGGCGGTCTGTCTCTACACCAACACGCCGGATCGCGATTTCGTCATCGATGTTGCTGCGGATATGCCGAACGTGGTGCTGGTGAGTGCCTGCTCGGGACACGGATTCAAGTTTGCGAGCGCGATTGGGGAAGTCGCCGCGCAACTCGCGTTAGGCGAGAGTTGCGACGTGGATCTCTCGCACTTTCGCGCGACGCGCTTTCGGTCGAGCTGAGGTGACGTTAGGGGTTGGGCCCGTCTCGCGAGTCGTATCCGGTGCAGTGGATCGGCTGATGTCCCATCACCTCCGCCAGATGCCAACCTTTCGTCGCGTGCTTTCCGTTGCGCTGCTCGCACTCGGCGCAGCCAGCACCCACGCTGCGGCGCAGCAGCAGTTGCTCACGGTGACGGTTACCGACAGCGCGAGCCACAGGCCACTTTCGTCTGCGGTGCTCATCTTTCTCGACGCCAGCGGAACCGCGTTCGCGCGGAACATCACGAACGAACGCGGCCAACTCAGCGCCAGCGTGTCGCCCGACGTGCGTCGCGTGCGAGCGCTGCGGCTGGGCTATCGTGCGCGCGACGTGCAAATGCCGTCGACGAGTGCCGCCACCGCGCGGCTCGATATCGCGATGCTGGCAATCCCCGCGCTGCTCGAGCCTGTCACGGTGGTGGCAGCGTCGAGTTGCCCGCGACGAGACGATTCGCGCGCAGCGCTTGCTCTGCTCGAGCAGGCCCGAGCCGGACTACTCGCGACAATCGTGGCGCGCGAAGCCAATCCCGCGGAGATGAAGCTGCTTTCGTACGAGCGGACGATGGACGGCAACAGCGATCGCATCGAACGACAGAGCGTCCACATCGACTCGGTGGGTCATCGAGCCAAGTCGTACGAGGCCGCGGCAACCGCCAGCGACTTCGTGGAGAATGGGTTTTCGCGCGACAGCGCCGGCATGCGCTACTTCTTTGGCCCGGACGCCGACGTCTTGCTGGATGAAGGCTTCTCGAACGGGTACTGCTTTCGCATTCATGACTCGGAGCGTACGCGACCAAATCAGGTTGGACTCGAATTTTCTGCCGCAGACAAGAAGAAGGGACGCGTTGACATCGAGGGCGCGCTGTGGATCGACACGGTGGCGCACACCCTGAAGGACATCAACTTTCGCTTCATCATCTACCCGCATGTGTCCGGCGTGCCGGACCAAGGCGGTCAGGTGTCATTCCGCGAAATGCCGAATGGCATGGTGTTGATCGACCGCTGGCTACTCCGCCTGGCGGCGGTTCACAGTGACACATCCTACGCGCGTGGCATGCAGGTGCGCCGATTTTACTTCGCACGCGAGGTCGGTGGCGAAGTTGCCCGCGCGATCTGGCCTGACGGCCGTGCGTGGAAGGCGTCGCTGGGAACCGTGCAACTGCACGTGGTCACGCAGCAGGGCGAACCTGCGCGCAGCGCGATCATTCGCCTCGACGACACCGATTACATTGGCAGCCCTGACGCAACGGGGGATCTCGAGATCACCGATGTGCTCCCTGGTCCATACGATGTGATAATGATCGATACCGCTCTCGCGCCGATGGGAATATCCCTGGGCGCAGGGCTCAAGCTGTACGCGCAACGCGATAGTACCATTCGCGCGCCACTCATCGAGCCGCCACGCGACGCGTTTCTCAAGAAGCATTGCGGCAAGTCGACCGAACGACACTGGGTCACCGTGCGAGTATACAGGCCCGATGGAGCATCAGTTGTCGACGGGACATGGGAGCTGGGTGAAGACTTCGGCACAAGCCTGGAGTTCATGCATGCCAGAGGCCGGACAGGTTTGGACGGCGAGTTTGGATTCTGCAGCGATGCACCGCACGGCGCTGGCCCC
>JBDTMO010000353.1:0-6113 GCA_039934235.1 bacterium
CCCTCGGTGGCGCGGCTGCCGGCGTCGTCGATTCGCCTTCGCTTCACGCATGGTCGGTCGCGGAGCCAGACCGCTTCTGGCCTGCCGTCTGGCACTTCTGCGGCGTGATTGCGGACGCGCACGCTGGTGGTCCGCCGTGGGACTCGGTCCTCGTTGGCGGAGATCGCATGGCGCCGCCAGACCGCACACTTGGCCCTCGCTGGTTCCCTGGCGCCCGGCTGAATTTCGCGGAGAACCTGCTGCGGTACCGCGACGACCGCGACGCACTGGTCCTCTGGAACGAACTGGGCGCCGCGCGACGACTCACCTTCGCTGAGCTTGCCGACGCCGTCGCGCGCTTTGCGTCGTTTCTGCGAAACGCCGGCGTTGGCTTGGGCGATCGCGTTGCGGGCTTCGTGCCGAACGTGCCAGAAACGGTCGTCGCGATGCTGGCCACAGCGTCCATCGGCGCCGTCTGGTCGTCCTGCTCGCCGGATTTCGGGGCACTCGGCGTCATCGACCGGTTCGGGCAGATTGCGCCGAAGGTCCTCGTGACCGCAGATGCGTATCGGTACGCCGGAAAGCACATCGATTCACTCGCACGCGTCCGCGAATTCTTGCCGTCGCTGCCGAGTGTAGAGCAGGTCGTCGTCATTCCCAATGGCGAGGGTGGTGAGCAAGCGCTTGACCAGATTGCGCACGCCGTGTGGTGGCGAGATGCGTTGAAGCCCGAGGCCGCTACACCTGCGCTCGAGTTCGAGCGCTTGCCGTTCGATCACCCGCTGTACGTGATGTATTCGTCGGGGACAACGGGGCTGCCCAAGTGCATGGTGCACGGCGCTGGAGGCACACTGCTCCAGCATCTCAAGGAGTTGGTACTGCACACCGACCTCTCGCGCGACGATCGCATCTTCTACTTCACGACGTGCGGCTGGATGATGTGGAACTGGCTGGTGTCCGCACTGGCGGTGGGCAGCACGGTTGTGCTCTACGATGGCGCGCCGTTGCTGCGAGGCCGGCCCATCCTCTGGGATCTTGTCGAGGCGGAGCGCATCAGCGTCTTTGGCACGAGCGCTAAATGGATCGCCCTCACCGAGAAGGAAGGAACGGTGCCGCGTAAGACGCACGACCTTTCGGCGTTGCGAGCCATGTTGTCCACGGGTAGTCCACTCGCGGAGCACAGCTTTGACTACGTGTACGAACAGGTCAAACCGGATGTGCGACTGAGCAGCATCAGCGGAGGCACCGACATCATCTCATGCTTCGCACTGGGTGACCCAACGCAGCCGGTGTATCGCGGCGAACTACAGACGCTGGGCTATGGAATGAACGTCGCCGTGTGGGACGACGAAGGGCGTCCGATAATCGGCGAGGCGGGTGAGCTCGTTTGCACGGCGCCATTCCCAAGCATGCCCATCGCATTCTGGAATGATCCGGACGGCGACAAATATCGCTCGGCTTATTTCGACACGTGGCCGGGCGTGTGGCGTCATGGGGACTGGGCTGAACTCACTCCGCGCGGCGGCCTCATCATCCACGGCCGGAGTGATGCAACGCTGAATCCAGGCGGTGTGCGCATTGGCACCGCGGAGATCTACCGGCAGGTCGAGTTCATGCCGGAGGTGCTGGAGAGTGTCGTTATCGGCCAGACGATCAGTGATTCGAGCGGCGCGGACGTGCGCATCGTGCTGTTCGTGCGCCTGCGCGATGGATTGGTGCTCGATGACGCCATGCGCGTGCGCATCCAGCAGCAAATCCGGGACAACGTTACACCGCATCATGTGCCAAAAAGAATTGTGCAAGTGGCCGACATTCCACGAACCATCAGTGGAAAGATCACTGAGCTCGCAGTACGTGACGTGGTGAACGGACGCGCCGTGAAAAACGTGGACGCGCTTGCGAACCCGGATGCGCTGGAGTTGTTCCGAAACCTGCCCGAATTGTCATCCTGAGCGAGCGCAGCGAGTCGAAGGATCTGCACGTTGCTGCACGGGTCTTCGCTTCACTCAGGACGACAAGTACCTTCCGTCAGCCCCCCATCGGAGCATCAGCATGGCAACGTCGACGCTCGAAGTTGAAGCGCCTTCCCACGACACATTCCCGATCAACGGAACCGATTACATCGAGTTCTACGTTGGCAACGCGAAGCAGGCGTCCGTCTACTACCGGTCCGCGTTCGGATTTCAGCTCGTCGCGTATCGCGGCCCTGAAACTGGCTGCAAGGACCGCGCGAGCTACCTGCTGCAACAAGGGAAAATTCGCTTCGTCTTCACGACGGCGATCCGCCCTGACTTGAGCGACGACGCGAAGCGCATCGCGGATCATGTGTACACGCATGGCGACGGCGTGCGTGACATTGCGCTCTGGGTGGACGATACGCGGGACGCATTTGCGAAGGCCGTGGAGCGCGGCGCCGAGCCCGTGCAGGAGCCCACAGTCCTGAAGGACGATGAAGGCGAGATCGTCATCGCATCGTTCAAGATCTATGGCGAAACGGTTCACTCGATCGTCGAGCGCAAGAACTATCGCGGCCTGTTCATGCCAGGCTTCAAGGCCTTGCAACCGCATTACACACCGCCTGACGCCGGCCTGAAGTACGTCGACCATTGCGTTGGCAACGTCGAACTCGGAAAGATGAATGTGTGGGTCGAGTTCTACGCGCACGTGATGGGTTTCCGGAACATGCTCACGTTCGACGACAAGACCATCAGCACGGAGTATTCATCGCTGATGTCGAAGGTGATGGCCAACGGGAACGACCGCATCAAGTTCCCCATCAACGAGCCGGCACAGGGCAAGCGCAAGTCGCAGATCGACGAGTATCTCGACGCGTTCAAGGGGCCTGGTGTGCAACACATGGCGCTCGCGACGGATGACATCATCCGCACGGTGACAACGCTTCGCGATCGTGGCGTCGAATTCCTGAGCGTGCCCACGACATACTACGAGGAGCTACAGGGCCGGCTCGGCAAGATTGACGAACCGGTTGAAGAGTTGGCGAAGCTCGGCATTCTCGTCGATAGCGATCCGGATGGCTACCTGCTGCAAATCTTCACGAAGCCGGTGCAGGACCGGCCGACGGTGTTCTACGAAATCATTCAGCGCAAAGGCGCGAAGAGTTTTGGCGCCGGCAACTTCAAGGCGTTGTTCGAGGCAATCGAGCGCGAGCAGGGGCTCAGGGGAAATCTCTAGCAATGCCCTACTACCACACGCTCGGCCAGATTCCACGCAAGCGTCACATCGCGTTTCGCAGACCCGACGGCGGATTGTACGCCGAGCAGCTTGTAGGGCATGAAGGGTTTACCGGGACGTCGGCGCTGCTGTATCACGTGCACCCGCCAACGACGGTCACGTCTGTAAAGCGGCTCAGCGAGTCGACACTCGAGGCTGACACCGACCGGACGTTGAAGCACCGGCATTTTCGCACGTCGCAGGCCAAGTCCGGTGGAAGCCCCACGCTCGACCGTATTCCGCTGATGTTCAACCCCGACGTCGCGATGTTGTACGTCGAGCCAACGACGGAAGACGAACACTTCTACCGCAATGCACAGGCGGACGAAGTGGTCTACGTCTCAAAGGGCAGCGGCATCCTTGAAACACAATTCGGCGACCTTCCATTTCGCGAAGGGGACTATCTCGTCATCCACCGCGGCATCATGCATCGCTATCGCTTTACGGCGGGAAGCGAGCAGGCCAAGCTGCTGATCATCGAGGGACGTGGGCACATTCGTCCGCCGAAACGCTATCGGAACGAGTTCGGCCAGCTTATCGAGGGCGCACCGTACTCGGAGCGCGACATTCGCATCCCGCGCGACCTGAAGACGCACGACATCATGGACGACTTCAGGATTCTCGTGAAGCAGTACGATGGCATCAACGAAGTGATGCTCGATCACCACCCGCTCGACGTGATTGGTTGGGATGGCCAGTTCTATCCATGGGCGTTCAACATCCAGGACTTCGAGCCGATCGTGGGCCGAGTGCATCAGCCGCCGCCGGTTCATCAGACGTTCCAGGGTGATGGCTTCGTCGTGTGCTCCTTTTGTCCGCGCCCCTTCGATTTTCATCCCGAGGCCATCCCAGCTCCGTATAACCACAGCAACGTGGATTCGGACGAGGTGATCTACTATGCCTCGAGCGAATTCATGAGTCGCAAGGGAATCGAGTTCGGGTCGATTACGCACCATCCCGACGGCATTCCCCATGGCCCGCATCCAGGTCGCGCCGAGGCGTCCATGCATGCGAAGGGCACCGATGAGTACGCGGTCATGGTAGACACGTTCAGGCCGCTCAAGATTGCACGGCAGGCGCTCGACATCGAAGACCCAGGCTATCATCGCAGTTGGGTCGACGCGCAGCATGAAGGATTCAACCCTCCCACGACGTGATGTGACTGCTACCTCTACCGTCGCCGGCCTGTCTGCGCCGACGACGTTGCGCCCTTCAGATACAGCGAAGCTCTTCCCCGAACTTGCGCGGCATGGCGAGGCTGGCGTTTGGGTCTATCGCTACACCGAGCCGGCGTCAGGTTGGCGCCTGAGTATTGCGACGTTCGCTGCACCTGGTTCGCAGAAGTTGTCGCTGGGCGGATTTCGGATTGCGCCGGAGGCACGAACCTCGTCGCCGGGTTTCGATAGCGATCGCGAAGCAATCGGTTTGGCGATCGGCATGGAGGAGAAGGTATACTGGTCGCGCCTCATGCACGTTGGTGGTCCGCTCGCGTTGCGCGACACGAGCCGTATCGTCGGCGGAAAGTGCGTATTGCACCCGACACCCGAGTCACGCGTGGGACAGCCGCGTGACCGCGAGTTGCTCGACTTTGCCATCGCGTGCTTTCAGGACGTCGAGTCGCGCGCAGGGTTCAGCCTTACGACGGGCCAGGATCTGGGTCACGGGGTGATGTCGGACGGCGTGACCAGTTCGCTCGAGTACCTGAACGCGCGATTCAAGGGTAGCGTCGTGGTGGATACCTCGAAGCCCACCGGTGAAGGGAACTTCTTCGTGCTCGCCGGCATGTTGCGCGGCGCGGACGTCTCGGTTGAGCATGCGACCATCGGCCTGATCGGCTGCGGCAACATCGGCATGCACGTTCTCGGTCGGCTCCGCGAGCGTGGCGCGGCGATGATCGCGCTCGAGTCCAGCGCCACGCGTCGCGAGGAGATCGCGGCGCTCGGCATTCCAGTATTCGCGCCAGACGAGAAGGCAGAATTTCTGCGTCGCCCGATGGATGCCGTTGTCGTGAATGCGTCAGGTGGATCGCTCGATCCGCAATCGGTGGCGCTCATAGCCGCCAACGATCGTCTGCGCATCGTGTGTGGGTCGGAGAACCTCGTAATGCCCGATCATGCTGCGGGAAGCGAGGCGCTTCGTGCGGCGCGCAAGGCGTACGCGCCGACGGAACTGGGCGGCATGATGGGCTATCTCACCGCCGTCGAGGAATACCTCGCGCGCGTTGAGGGTGTGTCATTCGACGTACGGACAATGATGATTGCCGCGAAGAAGCTCGAAGCGCCGAGTTACGAGGCAACACGCCATGCACGCGAAGTCGGTTTTACCGTGTGCTTCGAGGACGCGATGCGAGTGATCTGTGCCCGTGGCCGGTCGAGCGTGGCGTAAGCGAGAGCCGACGAAGAGAAATTGGCACTTCGGCGGTGCGTTGCCGTAAGGGGGAAGCAACCCTCCCTTCCAGGCGACATGCGCTCAGCAACCCCACTGTTTCTCTGGCTACCCGCCATCGCCGTCGCGGCGCATTTGGTCGAAGAATTCGTGTGGCCTGGTGGATTTGCCGCGTGGTATCGATGGTATTGGCCGAAACGCGCGGCAAGCGTGACGACACGGCTTCTCGTCATCGTCAACGTGATTCTCGTCGTGCTTGCGTTATTGCCTCCAGCACTCGGCGCAACGGCATACGGATATGGCTATTGGCTGATCGTGGCGAGCATTGGTGCCGCGAACGCCGTCTTTCACCTGTGGGCGACGTTTCGCCGTCGCGTGTACTCGCCCGGCGTCGTTACCGGCACGTTGTTGTACCTGCCTCTCGCCATGTTCGGCTATCGGGAGTTGCTCGCCGGCGGGATGGCGACGGCCGGCACGGCGGCGCAGGCCGCGGTTGTTGGAGTAGGATTCCACGTGTG
>JBDTMO010000354.1:0-6100 GCA_039934235.1 bacterium
CGAGCGCGGCGTCGGCCCAATCGAGCGTGACGTTGTGCGTGAGCGTCATGTAGCGCGCGCCAAGGTCGTAGTAGGAGCGCAGCGTTTCGAGTGAATTCTCGATGGCGTGGCCGCCTTCCATACCGAGCAACGACCCCACCTTGTGCGCGGCAAAGGCTCGGCGCACATCGGCGGTGGACGTCGCAAGCATGAGGCGGTCGGGGTACTTCGCGATCATGCGGCGCGCGAGCTCGAGCTGCTCGAGCTGCACGCGTGCGTATCCGGGCACGCTGCTCACCTTCCCGTTGCGCTTGTAGTCGCTCGCGTCGGGCTCGCCGGGAATGTAGACAGACCAGAACTGCGCGCCGACCATTCCGCTCGCGAGGCGATCGAGGTCCGTCATGCCGGGCGTGCGCTTGCGGAGGTCGTACGCCTCGAGGTCGTTCGCGTGGAGCGTGTCTTCGCGAATGCGCCAGGGCAGGTCGTTGTGTCCGTCCACCAGCGGCGTCGTGCGAAGCACCGCCTTGGCGCGCGCCAGGTACGGGTCGGACTTCTGCGCATGCAGCGGTGTGGTCACCACCGCCAGCACGATTGCGACGAGGATCGATCTCGCATCGCGCCAACGCAGTGCAGATGCTTCGACTCGCTGCGCTCGCTCAGGATGACAAAGTGCAGATCCTTCGACTCGCTGCGCTCGCTCAGGATGACAAGATAAGGAACTCACAGAGGTCTCCGAATGAGAAAACGAACTGCTATCACGGATTTCGCGGGAATGCGCGGATACTGCTCGATCACGTTATGCCGGCGTGTGTTGATTCATGATCGCAGCCGACGCTCGCAGCGACGGTGAAAACACCTTGCGATTCTTCACCAGGATGAAGGCACCCATCAACACGAGGAATATTGCGAATGCTCGCTTGAGTGATCGCTGCGAGACGTAGCGCACCATGTACGTGCCCGCAATGATGCCCAGCACGGCGACGAATGTGAACCCGACCAGGAATCGCCGCGGTATCACCACTTGACCGATGTAGCCCACATATCCCGACGCGCAATTCATCGCGATGACGAGCAACGATGTACCGACCGCCTGCTTTATCGGCACGCGCCCCAGGAGCACCAGTGCCGGCACCACAAGAAAGCCGCCGCCGATGCCGACGATACCCGTCATCAGCCCAACGCCGAGCGCCGTGGGGACCAGAAGTGCGATCGACATGGTGTCTCCGGCCGTGGCGTCCGTACTCACCATTGGCTCGCGGTTCACGGAGCGAAACATCGAGACGGCAGCGACGAGCATGACGACCGCGAGCAGGGAGAGTTGCACCGCGCCGTTGAGATAGACAGCGAGGCGCGCACCAAGATATGCCCCAGCCATTGCCACGACGCCGAACAGCGCCGCCGTTCGCAGATTGATGTTGCCCGAACGCCAATGCGCGAGCGCGCCGACGAAGCTCGTGACGCCCACGACGGGAAGGCTCATCACGATCGCCTGTTTGGGATCGAAGCCGAGCACGTACACGAAGATCGGTACGGTGAGGATCGAGCCGCCGCCGCCCATGAGGCCGAGCGACAGTCCGATGAGCGCGGCGAGTGCGTATCCGAGGAGGAACATCGCGGCGGAATGTAGCCGCGGTAACTCCGTTACGTCATGGCGGCGCCAATCACTCCTGCGTCGTTCGCATCGGCTTCAGGGCGATCGCCCACTTGAGCAATTCGTCGAGCATGACGACGGCGGCCTTGTCCTGCACCTCGCCCGGAGAGAAGATGCCAGTTGCCTTGTCGATGTGCTGCGCGAAGAACGGGATGGCGACCGCCTCGGACATCGGCATCATCTTGAGCGCCGTGACGAGCTGCTTGGTCATCTGCACGCCACGCGTGCCGCCGGACACTCCGCCGTAACTCGCGAACCCAACGGGCTTGTACGCCCATTCGGCGACCAGGTACTGAAGCGCGTTGACGAGGGATGCTGGCGCGCTGAAGTCGTACTCCGGCGTGACGATGACATACGCATCGGCGCGATCGACGAGTGCGCTCCACGCCTTGGTGTGCTCGTGCACGTACTTCTGGAAGCGAGGGTGATTCGGTTCGTCGAGCAGCGGCAAATTGACGGTGGCGAGGTCCACGAGCTCGACGTCGAACTTTGCGTGGCGCGTTGCGCATTCGAGGAACCACGCGCCGACGGCGCCGCCGAGACGCCCTTCTCGCGTGCTGGCAATGATGACTTGGAGTGCGAGCTTTTGCACGGAGCGTTCACGGGTTACGCGGGAAGTTTCGAGGTTCCCGCTCGGGACCTGAAATCGATATTGGTGTATGAGAATCTATCTTGACAGAGTGCACGCCATGTGCCGATCGCCTCGTTCGCGGTGACGGCAGGGCGCCACTACGGGTTGGTCCATGATGAAGCAGCGCCCGCCGAGACGTTTCGATCGGCGTTGAGGCTCTTCTTAAACGCAGAGGGACGCAGAGAGGCAGAGGGCGCAGAGGATGTCATCCTGAGCGAGCGAAGCGAGTCGAAGGATCTGCACCTTGGGTTGCCTCCGCGCACCCCTGCTCCTCTGCGTCCCTCTGCGGTAAAGACGATCGACAGCGATATACATTCACTCGCTCTGGCCAAATTGAGCGATTCTCAGGGGTAATTCATGCGCAACACCTTCACACTTGGCAGCTTGTTGGTCGTCCTTTCGGCATGTTCGCGCGCGACGTCAGCGCCATTCGACGTTGCGCCTGGTCAGTCGATTCAGCTTGTCGAGGGACAGGTCGCTCGGGTGAGCAACACTACTGTCGCCTTGCAATTCGTCGGCGCCAACGACTCGCGATGCCCATCTGACGTGGTCTGCATTTCTGCCGGAGAGGCGGTCATCGCACTTGCGTTCAACGGTGCCGGTGCGGACCGAGCCGATACGCTCACGCTGGTGAAGAAGCCAAATTCCACGACGTACGGCGGGTACTTGTTCGAGGCGACGGACCTGCTGCCATATCCGAAGTCGCAAAGGACTGCCCCCGGCAAGACGCTCACGGTGAGGGTTAGTAAGGCGCCGTGAAGCGTCCACCCGCCGTCTGCCTCGCGAGATCGTCCGGTAGATCCCGACACTCGCTCGCTACGCTCGCTCCTGCGGGATGACAGAGTATTGTGCCGATCGATAGATGCCGCCGTGTCGGGTTTACCACCGCGCTGCTGTCAGCCGGGAGTGTGAGCGCCGCTCGAGAAGCCTCGGAATAGTCACAGCGTCCGCGGCGCACCGTAGATCTGCGCCTTCCAAGGAGCGATCCGCGTCGATCCGCTGAATCCGCGTAAATCCGCGTTCGAGTTGTTGCCGTTGCCGTCGAAGTGTGGAGTTCGGCGACTCGATGTAACCGACTGAACGCGGATTTACGCGGATTTGGCGGATCGCCGCGGATCCTCGGCTACGGCTCCACTGTTCACGCGCCTCCGTGCACTACGCGTTCGATCGCGTGACCGAGAGACATCCTCGCTGTCGCTTGTGACTCTGCTCTGTGGCGTCCGTCGTCATCCGAAGACCAGACCGACAATTCCGCCCCCAAGAACGAGCCACGCACTGTTGATCTTGTATCGCAACAACAACAGCGCGCTCACTCCGGCGACAATCGCGGTTGGCACGTCGGTGATTGCCGCACGCAGCAACACCCACGTGACCACGCCCATCAGCGCAAGCGACGCGACGTTGATTCCATCGAGCAGCGCGCTTGCCGTTGGCGAGCGGCGAATACGAGGGATGAATGGACCACTGAGCGCCACAAACACGAAGGCCGGCAAAAAGATGCCGAGTGTCGCAACCGCCGCACCCGGACCGCCAGCTACGAGATAGCCAACGAAGGTCGCCGTCGTAAATACTGGACCAGGCGTGATCTGTCCGACCGCCACGGCGTCGAGTAGCTGTCGTTCGCTGATCCAGTGCAGCCGCTCGACGAGGTCGGTGCGCAGGAACGCCAGCAGCACATACCCGCTGCCAAAAAGTACAGAGCCGATTTTCAGGAAGACCGCAAAGAGCGGCCAGAGTCCCACGACAGTCGCTCCGCCAACGGCAACCGAGACACCCGTCGCCTGAGCCGTGAATTTTGAAATCAGTCCTCCAACCATCACCGGCACTTTGGTCGCTTCGCCACCCCTCGGCGTGGCTGCAATCGCGGCGACTGCGCCAGCGACAGCGAGCACGATCAACTCGTTGACGCCAAACGCCACAGCGATGACGGACGCGATACCAATCGCCGCAAGACGCACGGACTTCACCGCAGTCTGGCCAAGGCGCCAGAGCGCTTGCAGCACAACCGCAATGACGACGGGCTTCACGCCGTAGAGAAGCCGAGTGGCTTCGGGCAACGCACCGAATCGCACGTAGGCCGCCGCGATGACGCCGACGATGATCGCCGCGGGCAAAATGAAGCACGCGCCAGCCACGAGGAGACCAGGCCACCCCGCGCGCACGAGACCGATGTGGATGGCCAGCTCGGTGGAGTTGGGCCCCGGAATGAGATTCGTCGCGCCCACGAAGTCCATGAACTCCTCGCGCGACAACCACGCGCGCCGGCGAACGACTTCTTCCTCCATCATTGCCACGTGGGCCGCTGGCCCGCCAAACGCCGTGACGCCGAGCTTGAGAAAGACCCGCGCGAGCTCTGTCAGCGCCAAACTAGAACGCGACCTCGCGCCCCAATCCGAGTCGCACGCACTCGTCGTACGTCGCACGCGCAGCCGCAACGTCCTCCGCGCCCAAGCCAACAGAGTTGAACAGCGTAATCTCGCCGGCCGTGCGGCGACCTATCACGTGGCCAGCCAGCACGGCGCCAAGCTCGCCCGCAAAGTCCGCTGCCCCCACCGCGCCTTCCTCGATGGCGAGGAGCAGGTCGCCCGCCTCACGCATCGCCGACTCCATGCGGTCGACGAACACGCGCGCCATGCGAACCGTCGCGCCGTCAACTTCGCGGTCCGTCGCCGATCCGGAACCGACCGAGTTCACGTGGGTGCCCGGCCGCAGCCACGCGCCCTCGAGAATGGGCGCGTGGGCGGCAGTCGTCGTGCAGACGATGTCCGCTTCACGCACGGCTTCCTCTACCGACGCGCACGCCACAACCGCAATGCGATGGCGAGCCGCCACGTCGCGCGCAAAGCGCTCAGCATTCGCTGCCGTTCTGCTCCACACACGCACGTCCGAGATTTGACGAACCGCGGTCATCGCCTCGACGTGCGATGTCGCTTGCGCGCCAGAACCCAAAATCGCCAGCACGTGCGAGTCCGCGCGCGCCAGTGCGTCCGTCGCCACCGCGGACACCGCCGCGGTCCGAATCGCGGTCATCGACGTGGCGTCGACGACGGCCAACAGTTCTCCATGATCACCGAAAACGAGCACCGCACCTTGATGCGTGTGATAGGGCGTTCCCGCATTGCCTGAGAATGCAGTAAGAACCTTCACGCCGAGTGTCGCTGGGGCGCCGGCGTAACTCGGCATGATCCAGAACGCAGCGCCATCGGCAGGCAACTTCATCATCATGCGGAGCGGCTGGATGGCCTGCCCCTGCTCGAGGGCCACGAGCGTCTCGCGCATCACGCCAATGGCTCGGCGCATTGTGAGCGCCTGGGTCACTTCCTGCTGGTTGACGATGAGCACGTGCGCCGCGCTACTGGCCCGTGCTCGACTCTCGCCGGCGACGCACGGCATTTTCGACCGCCTCGACAAGCTCGCTCTTCGTCCACGGCTTGAGAATGAGCTGCTCGGCACCGCCGGACGAGCGCGCGAGATCAGGATCCGGGAGGCCCGTAAGAATGATCCGCTCGGTTGTCGGGTAGAGCTCGCGCGCCTGCTTCAGGAAGATGAGACCATGGACATCCGGCATCCGCAGGTCGCTCACGATCACGTCGATCGGCTCCCCGGCCTCGAGGATATCGAGTGCCTCCGACGCTGTCTCTGCAACGGAGACCTCGTACTGGTCGCCGAGCTGTCGTTGCAACAGCCGCAAGACTTGTGGATTGTCGTCCACGCAGAGGACACGCGCCTTGCCACGATCGAGGCTGCCCGCCGGCGTCCCGGTCTCCTCGGCGGGCTTTTCCGCTCCCTGGATGGCGTCGGCGATGGCTTTTACCGGGTGGCGCACCCAGTGTGGAACG
>JBDTMO010000355.1:0-6090 GCA_039934235.1 bacterium
GTCAGCTCCTTGCTCGGCTCGATCTCGGTCCGGTGTCGAGTACTAATATGCACTGGCGCGACCGACAAACGCGCCACGCCTGGCACGACACGTTCGATACGAACTCCCTGGCTCCAGGCAACTCATTGCGTTCAGGACGCGACCGTTGGACTTTTGTCCCCAGAGGAATTGCGCGCGCGGTCTTAGCTCTCCGCGAGCGCCGCAACCAACCCGTGGTGGAGTCTCAAGGAACCGTGCCTCAATCGATTCGCCTGCGGCTCTTCCTCACCTGCTGGCTGGTGTATGTCGCCCATTTTGCAACCGATTTCGCGCGGGAGCACTACCTCGTCCTGAGCATCGTCGAAGATCATTCGTACGTGCTGGACAAGTACTACGGTCTGCATCCGGACATCTTCATCAATCCGCCGAATGCGACGGTAAAGGGAGCACACCACGGCGCCAACCCGGGCATCTCGATGGTCGCCGCCATTCCGTATTTCATTTTCCGGCCGGCTGTGGATTTCGTGGTGAACCGGGAACTGGCCGCGCGTCGTGCGCGCAACGATACCACCGCGACGTATCAGGATCCGCGAAAGAATCGCGTCGCATTCTATCAAAAGATTCGCAAGATGGGCTGGGACGTCCGCTTCGGGTTGGTCACGGCCATCACCGAAGTGTTCGCGATGGCGCCCATTACCGCGGGCAGCGTCGTGCTCATGTTCAGCGTGCTGGTGGCGATGGGCCTGGGACAAGGGTTGTCGCTCTGGCTGTCGCTCGTGTATGCCTTTGGCACGCCTGTCTTTTTGCGCGCCGGGTATCTCAACCAAAACCTCGGCGTCGGCATCTTTTCGTTCGCCGCCTTTGCGCTGATCTGGAATCCCGGAGTGCTCGTGGGCTGGCGGACGGGGAGACGTCTCTTCGTGGCGGGGCTGTTCGGTGGCCTGGCCTTCCTCTGCGACTACAGCGGCGCCATCCTCATGGGGCTCCTCGGCTTCTACGCCTGGGCGCGAAGCGCCGATGACCGGGGCGTCGTGGGCGGATTCAAGGATTCACTGTGGTACCTGGCTGGCGTGATGCCAGGTGTCCTGCTCCTTTGGCAGTACCAGTGGGCCAGTTTCGGCAACGCGATCCTGCCGCCGCAAAATTGGATGGCTCCAGTCGAGTTCATCGACGTTGGCTACAAAGGGGTGGGCGGATTGAGCCCGGAGTTGCTCAAGAGCCTCCTGTTCGATTCGCGTTTCGGCCTGTTCATCGCCATGCCCATCGCCGCGCTGGCGCTCCTGACCCCATTTCTCGCGCGAAAGGGGCGTGGCCCGTTGCCTGCGCGAGAGGTATTCGTCTGCATCGGCATGTGTGCGGTACTGATACTGTTCTTTTCCACGGTGCAGTACACCCGAATTCAGTTCGCAACGGGTATCCGGTACCTGGCGCCGACCTTCCCGTTTCTGTTCCTGGCGGCGGTTCCGGCGCTTCTCCGGCTCCCTCGGGTCGTGACGTATGCCGTCGTGACGGTCTCGATCGTCATAAGTTGGAGCATTGCGATGGTCCGCAGTCAGGGGACCGTGTTCGAGAACGTGGAACGCGTGATGGTCGAGGGCTTTCAGTTGCCGTGGCTCACGGTCATGACGAAAATGTCGGCGCAATACCTTCCCTGGTTCAAGGGCACCGTGTCCGTGTTGCCGATCTTCGCGCTGTGTGGCGCAATGATCTGGCTCATCTGGCGGGTGCGGACCCCGTGGCGACGTCTCGATTCCGAGTCATGATGTGAGTGTACCGAGCCAGCACAATTCTCCTGTAACGCCTCCCGACGACCAGATCATGGTCGACGTCGTGATTCCCGTATTGAACGAGGCACACGTCCTGGCCAAGAGCGTCGAGGCGGTGCGGAGTTTCCTCGCGGCCAACGCGTCGTGGAAGTGGCGTGTCGTCGTCGTGGACAACGGCTCACACGATGGGACGGACGACGTCGCTCGCCGACTCGTCGCCCAATATCCGGACGTCCGCTTTCTCCAACTGCCGCAGCGAGGCCGAGGTCGCGCGCTGCGCGCCGCGTGGACGCAAAGTGACGCCGACATCATGTGCTACACGGACGTCGACCTGTCCACGGAAATGGAAGCGCTGCCGAAGCTTGTCCACGCGCTCTTGCACGAGGGCTACGATCTCGGCACCGGCTCGCGCCTGCTCCCCGCGTCGAAAACGCAGCGGTCGCTCAAGCGCGAAGCCATTTCGCGCATCTACAACGTGATCGTGAAGGTCGTGCTTGGCACGTCGTTCAGCGACGCACAGTGCGGCTTCAAGGTGCTGAGCCGAGCGGTGGTGCATGAGATCATCCCGCAGGTGGAGGATGAGTCGTGGTTCTTCGACACGGAACTGCTCGCGCTGTCCGAACGGCAGCACTTCCGCATCAAGGACCTGCCCGTCGCGTGGATGGAAGACGACGACAGTCGCGTGAAGATCGTGCCGACGGCGTGGGCCGACCTGAAGGGTGTCGCGCGCCTGCGCATGAAGTTCTGGCGCGAAGGCTATCAGCCAAGCCGTCGTGCGGCCGTCGCAGTGACCGAGCGAGCCACCTAGTGATTCGGCTGCACGACAGCTGATGTCAGCGCTATTCGTCACCGGTGCAACCGGGTTCGTAGGGCGCGGTGTTTTACGCGCCCTCGCGCGCGAAGGCCATGAAGACGTCCGGCTCCTCACGAGACATCCCGAGCGCGCTTCCCCTGTCGCGGCGGGATGGAGCGTTGTGCGTGGCGATCTCGCGCAGCCTGCGGAGTGGCGCGCTTGTCTCGAGGGAGTCGAAACGGTGGTGCACCTCGCCGCATCGACCGGCAAGGTTCGGAAGCGTGTGCACGTCGACGCAATTGTCGGCGGCACGCAACGCCTCCTCGACGCCGCACGCGCTGCCGGCGTCTCACGCTTCATGTTCGTGAGCAGCGTCGCGGCGGGCTTTGCGAACCGGCGGTACTATCCGTACGCGGATGCCAAGGCAGCAGCTGAAACACTGGTGCGCGAGTCTGCATTCGATTGGCTGATCGTCCGCCCGACAATGGTGTTTGGACCAGCGAGCCCCGTACTGACGGGGCTGAAGAAGCTGGCGATGCTTCCGCTGCCGCTCATCTTCGGCTCCGGCGCGGACCCGGTCGAGCCGATTTTTGTCGACGACCTGGCTGCAATGCTCGTTGCTGCGCTCGAAATTCGCCCATGGGGTGGAAAGACGATCACCCTTGGTGGCCCAGAGCGCGTGACAACAGAGGACCTGCTCGGGCGACTGCGCGCGCAAGGAAATTCACATCCGAAGGCCCGATTCATTCATCTCCCACTGCCGCTGTTCAGGGAAGCACTCGGCGCGATCGAGCCGCTCCTCTTCCCGTTGCTGCCGCTCACGGCAGGCCAACTCGCAACCTTCGCCAACCCGAGCGTCGGGGATCGAGACGCGTTTGTCGCGCAGTTACCGTTGCCGACGATGCGAATTGACGAGATGCTCACCGCGAGTGCGCATGCAGACTGACGCGGCTCGGCGCGACGCGATCGCCGCCGAGTGCACGTTGTTCGCGCGGTATCTCGCTGATGCGGAGCCGACGTCGTACGTCACCGCGTGTTATCTGCGGCTTCACTCGTCCGCGGACCTTCCGGATGAAACGAGCCGCGTGCTCATCGAGCGAGCACTGCTCGCGTTCGCGCAGGAGGGAGTTCTGCCCCTGCGTATTGCGGACGCATACGCCCGGTTTTTTCGGCCACGGTCTCTTCTAAGACGCCGGCTCGTTCTACTGCTCGCTGTCCTCGAGAACAGTGCTCCAACCGAGCGTTCGTTGAATGCTGGAGCGAGCGGTTCCCTCGTAACGATCGGCGCGCTACTCGTGCTCACGTTCATCGCAAGCGGGCTGAGTCTCGTGGCCGGCGTGATTGCATTCGGGCCGATTCACCTGGCCAGCGCGCTGTCGGGCGGGCGCCAGTCAGCCGCGGGATCGGCGTCGTGAGCCGCATCGTTGTGGTGGGATCGGGAGCGACAGGCGTTCACTTCGCGCTGACGTCGCTCGAACGTGGCCATGACGTCACCATGCTCGACTTCGGCAACGAGCGTCCCGACGCCGTGCTTCCTTCGGCGACATTCTCCCAGCTGAAAACGGACTTGCCCGACCCCGTGGATTATTTTCTTGGGCGTCACGGCGAAGGAGTCGTCTATCCGTCAACGTCGGCATCGTATTACGGTCATCCGCCGAGCAAGCATTACGTCTTTGATGTCCCGAAGGGATTTGACACGCAGTCCACCGCGATGTCGCCACGATTCAGTTTTGCGCGCGGCGGATTCGCGGAGGCGTGGACCGCGGGCGTGTACGCGTTCAATCGCGCCGACCTCGGACAGTTTCCCGTCGATTACGAAGAGATGCAGCGCACCTACGCCACGGTGTCCAGGCGCATCGGCATCGGCGCGGTGCGCGACGACCTGGAGCAGTTCATTCCGTTCGACGGGAGTTATCTCCCTCCGCTGCCGTTGGATCCACATTCGCAATGGCTTTGGGATCGCTACCATTCGCGGCGCGATCGCCTCCAGCGCGACGAGCGATTTTTTCTCGGCCGCTCGAGGGTGGCGACCATCAGCCAGGCGCTCGGCGATCGCAAGGGATGCGGGCAGCTCGGCCGCTGCCTGTGGGGCTGTCCGAACGAATCGATCTATAGCCCCGCTGTGACTCTGCGCGAGTGCATGAAGCATCCTCGCTTTCAGTATTTGTCGGGCGTGTTGGTCCAGCACTTTGATTACGGCGCCGACGGGCGCATTGCGCGCATGCGTGCCCGGCGGGTCGCAGACGGCGAGATGATCGCCGTTGATGGCGACGTGTTCGCGCTCGCCGCCGGTGCGCTCACGAGCTCCAAGATCGTGCTCGATTCGGAGTACGCGCATTCGGGGAAGATTGGCGTGATGTCGGGACTCATGGACAACCTGCAAATCCACGTGCCATTCCTGACGCCGGCGATGATCGGTACGCCGGTGCAGACGTCGAGCTACCAGTTCCATCATCTGGCGTTCGGCGTCGAGCGCGCGGATCCGCTCGATTACGTGCATGGCCAGATCACGACGCTCAAGCCTGCGTCCGTGCATCCAATCGTGCAGACGTTGCCGTTCGATTTGCGCGGGTCGCTGGCGCTGTTCCGCGCCATGCGCGCTGGACTTGCCGTGGCGAATGTGAACTTGCCAGATCGCCGCCG
Source organism: bacterium (assembly GCA_039934235.1). Lineage (GTDB taxonomy): Bacteria > Gemmatimonadota > Gemmatimonadetes > Gemmatimonadales > Gemmatimonadaceae > AG11. The sequence continues at coordinate 5,182 of JBDTMO010000355.1, forward strand.
AGCAGAAAGCCAGCTCACGATTCGTCCGCGTAACGGATCTGCGGAGACGGAACTTGTCATCCGCTATTCACAGGATCCTCAAGAGCCTGCGCGAATGGAATCTGCGGTGCGCTCGGTCAAGCGCGCGATCGGCGCGATGGGGTGCTTCGTACCACCTGGCATGACGCGCGTGCTACCGCGGGGCACGAGTGTACACTATGCGGGCACGATGCCGATGTCGGTAACACCGGGCGCATTCACCTGCGCGCCCGATTGCAGGAGTCATGCGTTCGAGAATTTATATCTCGTGGATGGTGCGAGTTTTCCATTCTTGCCCTCCAAGAATCACACGTTCACCTTGATGGCCAATGCGGTGCGCGTGGCGGAGACGATACCGCGAGCGGGTCGCGCCTTGTCATCCTGAGCGAGCGGAGCGAGTCGAAGGATCTGCACATCACGGGTGCATATCCTTCGACTTCGCTCAGGGCGAAGTTTTTTTGACCGAGAGAGAGTTCAATGCGCACGTTCTTCGCACCGTTCCTCATTTTGAGCCTCGCGGCGCCTTCCGTTAGCAAGGCGCAGAATGCCCAGCGCCCGCCCGATCGAGCCGAGCACCACGAGTTCGTCCTGACGAATTTCAAGACCGAGAGTGGCGTTACACTGCCCAAAGCGGTTGTGGTGTACGGCACGTACGGCCATCTCAACGCGGCGCATGACAACGTGGTGCTGCTACCGTCGCACTACATGGCCACGCATCACGGATACGAGTGGCTCATTGGGCCTGGCAAGGCGCTGGATACCACGCGGCTCTTTCTCGTGGCCACCGAATTGTTCGGCAATGGACATTCTTCGTCGCCGAGCAATACGCCTGAGCCGTTTCACGGCCCGCGCTTTCCGGTCACGACCATTCGCGACAACGTGGCCGCCTGT
>JBDTMO010000356.1:0-6049 GCA_039934235.1 bacterium
ATTCGGTGGAAGAATGTGTCGCTGGTGGCGTGGACGAGCATGCGCGGCATCGTGTCGCTTGCGTCGGCGCTTTCGATTCCATTCGTGCTCGACAACGGATCGGCCTATCCGTTCAGGACGGAAATCATCGTCGTCACGATGTGCGTCATCATGATCACGCTCGTGATTCAGGGACTGACGCTCGCGCCGATCGTTCGCGTCTTCAACTTTGCGCCTGAGCGCGCGCACGAGGAGGAAGAGCAGCTTGCGCGGCTCGAGGCGGCGCGGCGCGGTGCCGAGGCATTGGAGGATTTATCGCGGGAGCCGTGGGCGGATGCGCGTGACGTGGAGTGGCTGCGCGCGGAGCTGCGTGATCGCGTGCGACTTCGCGAGCATCCTGGTGGAAGTCCGGATGCCAGGCGTCGCTTGCGTTCTGGAATGATTCGCGCGGAGCGACACATGCTGGTTCGCTTGCGCAATGAGGGGACGATCTCCGATGAGGTACTGCGCGAACTCGAATTGGAGCTCGACCTCGATGCTGTTCGCGTGGGGCTCGGAAATACCAGGTAGCGAACGTGCTGTCAGCAACTCTGTCAGAACGGAAGGTCGCTCGGACAGTGGGGCTGTAGCCGAGGATCCGCGTCGATCCGCAACATCCGCGTAGATCCGCATTAAGTCCGTTCCACCGGATCACCACAACACTTCGAAAACAGCGTCAACAGCTCCAACGCGGATTTCCGCGGATGTGGCGGATGCCCACGGATTGCTCCTTGGTCGGCACAGACCTACGGTGCGCCGCGGACAACGACGCACTGAGTCGGCTGACGGCGCCGCGATGGTATATCCCGACGCGCGCTTCGCTTGTGCGGGATGACAGAAACGGTTGAAACGCCCCTTTTCACTTCGGTTTTCGACTCGGAGTCCAATCTGCATCCGGCGCTGCCGGTTCTGGCTGTTGTTCTCCGACGTTGTCCGTTTGAATGTGCGCATAGATGAAGTTCTCGGACGCAACAGGGTCGCCAAAGAGACGCCGGAGCATCGCGAGTTGACCCGCATGCGTCATCGCGTCGGACAACGGGCCCTGAAGGAACTGTTCATCAGATGTCATGTGACGAGCTCACTCGGCGTGCGCACGTTGTCGCCCGCCTGGAACGTGGCGAACCCGGCGGGCGCACCGCGTAACGCTTTCTGGGTGCGATATGCGAGCGCGGCCAGGAAATGCTGAAGGAGGCGCCGTGATTCGTTCATGAAATTTCGTTCATGGCGGTGATGCAGTGGACCTCATTGACGGAGGTCGAGCGGAGTCGTACGGTATCTCCTGCCTGCCAACTTTCGCCAGCCACAGACCTATGAAACGGCGTGACCTCCTCCGCGCGTTTGGCGCCGCCACGGCGCTCGCGCTCCTCCCGCACGACGCCCTCGCAGTCTGGACGCGCGCGTCAACCGGAATTCGTCCCGCCGCCGGACTGCGCGACGATCAACTCGCGCTCATCGGCGCCTTGTCCGACACGATATTTCCACGCACCGATACGCCGAGTGCGACGGACGTGCTCGTTCCCGCGTTCGTGGACGTCGTCGTGAGCGAGAACTACACTGACGCCGATCGTGATGCGTTCGTCGCCGGACTTGCCGCGCTGGATGCGCAGGTGAAGGCGGCCACCAACGCGTCGTTCGTCGACCTCGACGTGGCCGCGCGTGGATTACAGATCGAAGCGCTCGAGGGCGCCGCGAACCGGCGCGCGGAGCCTGCTCGCACATATTGGCGGCTCAAGGGACTCATCGTGCATGGCTATTTCACGAGCGAGCCGGTGATGAAATCGGTGCTCAAGTACGAGATCATGCCCGGCGCGTTCGACGGCAATGCGCCCATGCCGGCAAAGGTGTCACATGGTTGAGACCACGCATTACGACGCAATCGTCATCGGCTCCGGCATCAGCGGCGGATGGGCCGCCAAGGAGCTCACGGAGCATGGCATGAAGACGTTGGTGCTCGAAGCAGGCGGCAACGTGACCGCCGCAGATTTCGTCGAGCACGTACAACCGTGGGAGGTACACTTTCGCGGACTCGGCGATCGCAAGGCGCTCGAGCGCGACTACCCGAAGCAGCGCGACTGCTACGCGTGCGATGAAATCGGCCACAAATTCTTCGTGAAGGACGCGGAGAATCCATACACCAACCCAGCCGACGCGCCGTTCAACTGGTTTCGCGGACGCCAGGTTGGCGGACGGTCGATCATGTGGGGCCGACAGGTCTATCGCTGGAGTGATCTCGATTTCGGGGCGAACGCGAAGGACGGCCATGGCAACGATTGGCCGATTCGCTACAAGGACATCGCGCCATGGTATTCGCACGTCGAGCGATTCATTGGCGTGAGTGGCTCTCGCGAAGGCCTCGATCAACTGCCCGACGGTGAGTTCCTGCCGCCCATGTCGATGACGTGCGTCGAGTCCGATGCGAGCGCGAAGATTCGCAAGTCATTCGGCGGCGAACGTGTCATGACGATCGGGCGCGTGGCAATTCTCACGAAGCAGCACAATGGTCGCTTGCCATGCCACTACTGCGGCGCGTGCGAAAAAGGCTGTGTTACGCACTCCTACTTCAACAGCATCGCATCGACGCTTCCGGCCGCGCGCAAGACGGGCAACCTCACGCTGCGTCCCAACAGTGTCGTCAGCGAAGTGCTCTACGATGCGAAGAAGAGTCGGGTGCGCGGCGTGCGCGTCATCGACGCGAATACGATGGAGGTGCGCGAGTACACGGGTCGCATCGTTTTCCTCTGTGCGTCGGCCATCGAATCCGTGCGACTGCTGCTCAACTCGAAGAGTGCGCGCTTCCCCGATGGACTCGGTAACTCGAGCGGGACACTCGGCCGCTATGTGATGGATCATCACTTCGGCTCGGGCGCGGGCGGCTCGTATCCGGGCTTTCTGGACAAGCGCACGACTGGACGCCGACCCAACGGCATTTACATCGCGCGCTTTCGCAATGTGAAAACGCAGCACCCCGACTTCTTGCGCGGCTACGGCATGCAGGGTGGTTCCGACCGATCAGGTTGGGGACGCGGATCGTACACCGCGGGCTACGGTGCGGCGTTCAAGCAGTCGCTGATCGATGACCTGGGCAAGTGGGGCCTGTCTGCATCCGGCTGGGGCGAGACGCTGCCGCACGAAGACAATCGCATCACGCTCGACACCGACGTCAAGGACAAGTGGGGCATTCCGTCCGCGCGCATCGACGTGCGGTGGCGCGAGAACGAGAAGGCCATGGACGCCGACATGAGGACGGCGATGTCCGAGATGCTCGACGCGGCGGGATGCACGGATGTGCGATCGTGGGGGTCGAACAACCCGCCGGGACATTGCATTCACGAAATGGGCGGCGCACGCATGAGCAAGACGGCCAGCGAAGGTGTCGTGAACCGCTGGAATCAGGCGTGGGACGCGAAGAATTTGTTTCTTACCGATGGTTCGTGCATGGCCAGCAGCGCCTGCCAGAACCCGAGCATCACGTACATGGCACTCACCGCACGTGCGGTGTCGCATGCCGTCGCATCCATCAAGCGGGGAGAACTCTGATGACAGACATGTCTCGACGACAGGCACTCGGCACACTCGGCGCGCTGGCGGCTACGGGTATCGCAGGGGGTGACAAGCAGATCCATCGACTCGCTTCGCTCGCTCAGGATGACAGGCTCTCCGCTACGCTCGCCCAGGATGACAAACGGTCCGCCGGTCGCCTGAAGCACTCCATCTCGCGCTGGTGTTACGGCAAGATTCCCATCGACGAATTGTGCGAGACGGCCAAAGGCATCGGCTACAAGTCCGTCGAGTTGCTCGACGAAAAGGACTGGCGCGTGCCGGCCTCGCACGGACTCGTGTGCGCGATGGCGAATGGCTTCGGCACGATTCCGGTGGGATTCAACCGGCCAAACCAGCACGACAAGCTCGTTGCGGACGGCGAGCGCATGATCCCGCTCGCCGCGGAAGCAAAGGTGCCGAACATCGTGTGCTTCAGCGGTAATCGCGGCGGGATGTCCGATGGCGAGGGCCTCGCGAACTGCATCGCCGGCTTCAAGCGACTGACGCCGTTAGCGGAACGTCATGGCGTGACGCTGTGCCTGGAGTTGCTGAACAGCAAGGTGGATCACAAGGACTATCAGTGCGATCACACCGCGTGGGGCGCGCAGGTGGTGCAAGGCGTGAACTCGCCGCGTCTCAAGCTGCTCTACGACATCTATCATATGCAGATCATGGAAGGCGACGTGATCAGGACCATCAAGGACAACTACGCGCACATCGCGCACTTCCACACGGGCGGCGTACCGGGCCGCAACGAAATCGACGACACGCAGGAGCTCAACTACCGGCGCGTGATGATGTCGATCGCGGATCTTGGCTTTACAGGGTTCGTGGCGCAGGAGTTCGTGCCCAAGCGGCCGGATGCGGTTGCGTCGATGAAGCAGGCGTTCGAGATCTGCGACGTGTAGCACGACATCCATTTCGGCCACACCACTCGTAGAGCAGTATCCCGACCCTCGAGTAGCGAAATGAGCCGTTTCGACATCACACGAAAGATCGCGTCGCTGGATCCCGAGCGGGATCACGCGCTCATCGTCCACTATCTCGCGGGCTGGGAATTCCCGTGGGACTACGTGCGCGCGCTCGAAATGGCGCTGTACCGCACCTTCGCCGCGCCGACCACCTCAGCCATCCTCGTCCAGAGCGGCGAATTCGAAAAGCGTCCGCAACGGCGATATGACGACACGTCGCTCATCATGGCCGAGATCATGGAGTGGGGCTATGACAGCGAGCGAGGGAAGGCTGCGCTCACGCGCATGAATCGCTTTCACCGCCACTACGACATCGCGAACGAAGATTTTCTTTACGTCCTGTCGACGTTTCACCTCGAGCCAATTCGCTGGATCGATCGCTTCGGCTGGCGGCGTCTCACATTGAATGAACGGCACGCGAGCTTCTACTTCTGGCGCGAAGTGGGACGACGCATGGCGATCCGCGACATCCCGCCCACGCACGAGGCGTTCGAGCAATGGAGTCTCGAGCACGAGCGCACCCACTTCCGCTACGATGACGCGAACAAGCGCATTGCGACGGCCACGCGTGAATTATTCGTGAGCTGGGCGCCTGCCCCGCTTCGCCCCGTGGTGCGTGTGGCCATTCATGGCATGCTCGACGACACGATGCTGGAGTCGTTCGGATTTCCATACCCGCCAGTTGGCGTACGGGCGCTCGTTGGGGGTTCGCTCCGCCTGCGTGCGCGAGCGTTGCGACTTTTTCCAGCGCGGACGAGCAAGGACTTCATTACGGCGAAGCCGCAGCGCTCATGGCCGAAGGGCTATGAGATTGATCAACTCGGTCCGCCGCCGCTGCTCGAGGGGCACGAGCGCGGTTGCGCCACCGCGGAAGGTCCAGATCCTTCGACTCGCTGCGCTCGCTCAGGATGACAAACGGGTGCAGATCCTTCGACTCGCTGCGCTCGCTCAGGATGACAATGTCATTTGTCGTCATTGCGCCGCGGCCTCAGTGATGAGATAAGGGACGTCCTCCATCTTCCTGGCCATGGCGAACTGCCAACTACCGTACCGCCCGTCCGCGTTGACCGCCGCACACCAACGCTGCGCCGCCCCTTCCTTGACCTCGTCTAGCGGATCATAGCCTTTGGTCTCGAGAATCAGGTGCCGCGGCGAGCCGCTTGCTTCGAAGCGAAGAATGAAATCAGGGATGTAGTCGTGCGTCTGCCCATTGTGCAGATAGGGAATCGTGAACCCCAATCCTGCATTCTTGACGTACGCCTCGACCTTCTTGGCGAGACACGCGCACGGATCGCGTTGACGAGCGCCAGTTCGTACGCGTCCTCGTAATCGTTGCCTTCCGTGTCGCGCTTGTAGCGACCAAGGGTTCCGTCCGTCAGGTCCCATCCGTCGGGCCGGTTGCGAGGACCGAAGACGAACGATGCGCGGCGCAGCGCGACCAGCTTCGGATCTCGACCACGCTGGATGTACCAGTGCTTCGACGGCGCGTCGAAGGGTGAGTTCTGGATCGGGCGATCAAC
>JBDTMO010000357.1:0-6024 GCA_039934235.1 bacterium
ACGGTGAACGGTGAACGGTGAACGGTGAACGGTGAACGGTGAACGGTGAACGGTAATGGTGAACGCAGAACGGTGAACGGTGAACGTTTCACGGTTCACGGTTCACGGCTTTCAGCGTTGAGAGCCTCAGCGGGTCAGCGCGTAGTACACCACATAAATCCATCCAAGAAACCCCTGACAGATCGCCCAGATGATTGAGTGGTGTACGCTCCATGAAATGGCGATCGCGAGCGCAGACCCAAAGCTCACGCCGGATTTCACGACCTGCATCGAACGTCCCATTGTCCTCTGCCTGAGTGAAGCGGGTTCCATGATTGGTCCACTGTAGCTCATTGGATCTCCTTGATTGCGTGACGCCCCACCTATGAGCGTACGGCAAAACTAGAAACACGGTTACCGTTCACCGTTCACCGTTCACCGTTCACTGCACTGTTCTCCGTTCACTGTTCACTGTTCACTGTTCACTAACAGTTCGTAGTACACTAGCGGCACTGCTCGGTACGCCACGCGTCCCACCTCGCGAAAGCCGCACTTGTCATAGAATGTCCCAGCTCCAGCCTCGGCGTCATACGCGTCGAGGCGAATGGCGTCCGCAGGCCAGGCCCGCGCGTATTTCACCGCCATCCTCAGGCAATGCCGCCCAATGCCCTTTCCCTGCAGGTCAGGGCGGACGGCCATATCGGTGAGGTAGACCGGGTGCGCTGACCGGGAGAAGTACGACCGGTCGATCGCCCAGGGCTTGGTGGTCGACATGCGGAAGGTGGCGACCATCGCCGACCCGCGTCGCGCGATCCAGATCTTCGACTCGCGCATGCCCGCGAGCACGCCACGCTCGGTCGCGATTCCGGACCAGTGGCCCCGCCCAAACCGTTCGGTGAGATCCTGCGCCGTGGCCACGCGTAGTGCGGCAAGGGCGGGCGCATCCGACTCCGTGGCGAGCGCGAACGACAGGCGAATGGCGCGGGAGAGCATTTTTCTAAACTATGGAAATCCACCCAAACGCGCCCGCCCAGCACGGTTTCTTGCCCGAACCGCGCCGCAAAAGTGATATTATGACTTGGTACTCGTGGAACGCGGGAGGTGCAGATCCTTCGACTCGCTTCGCTCGCTCAGGATGACAAATCCCGCCTCGCTCGCTCAGGATGACAACTCCCGCTTCGCTCGCTCAACACGACACAAAATGAAGCTCGGCCTCGGCCTGTACCGCAGCCTCCTCACCGACGACAACTTCAAGTTCGCCAAGCAGGCGGGCGTGAGCCACCTCGTCGTGCACCTCGTCGACTACTTCAAGGGCAAGGATCCCGTCCTCACGAGCGGCTCGCCGAACATGGGCTGGGGCATCACGCAAAATCAGCACAAGCCGTGGACCGAAGACGACTTGCGCAGCATCAAACGGAACATCGAGGGCAATGGCCTGGTGTGGGAGGCAATCGAGAATTTCGACCCCGCGCACTGGCACGACATCCTGCTCGACGGACCAAGGAAGCTCACCCAGATGGAAGGGCTGAAGCGCACCATCCAGACGATCGGGCGCGTCGGCATACCCATCATGGGCTACAACTTCAGCCTCGCGGGCGTATGGGGCTGGACGAAAATGCCCGTGGGCCGAGGCGGCGCGAAGGCGCTCGTCTACGACGAAACGAAGATCGATGCACAAACGCCGATGCCGAACGGCATGGTGTGGAACATGGTGTACGATCCCAATGCGCCCGCCGGAGTCGTTCCGCACACGGGGCCGGAAGAGCTCTGGCAGCGTTACGAGTGGTTCCTCTCCCAGATCATTCCAGTCGCCGAAGAAAATGGCGTCACCATGGCGCTGCATCCGGACGACCCTCCGGCCGATTTTCTGCGCGACACGGCGCGACTCGTCAATCAACCCGCGAAGTACCAGCGCGTGCTCGACATCATGCCCAGCAAGGCAAACGCGCTGGAGTTTTGCCTTGGCTCGCTGCAGGAAATGCGCGAGGGCAACGTGCTCGAGAGCATCACGCACTACGGGCAGCAGGGCAAGATTGCATACGTCCACTTCCGCAACGTGCGCGGCAAGGTGCCGCTGTACCAGGAAGTGTTCGTCGATGAAGGCGATCTCGATATGCTGAGCGCCATTCAGGCACTGCGCGACGTTGGCTACGACGGGATGATCATCCCGGACCACACGCCGGAAATGAGCTGCGACGCACCCTGGCACGCGGGCATGGCCTACGCACTCGGCTACATGCGCGCGGCGCTACAGATCTCCGAGCGCGGCTGTCGTCCTGGGCGAGCGTAGCGAGTCGAAGGATCCGCACCTCGCGACGTTCAGATCCTTCGACTCACTTCGTTCGCTCAGGATGACACCGTTCACTGGTCACCGTTCACCGTTCACCGTTCACCGTTCACCCCTCACCCCTCACTTCACACCACCGTCGCCTGCACGTCCGTGTAGACAGTGACAATATCCGGCCCGCTGGCCTTCGCTTGATGCAATGCCTGATCGGCCCGCTGTGTCCACGACGCGGCATCGTCACCCATGACGAATTCCGCGACGCCGACAGATAGCGTGTAGGCCAGATCCTGCTCGTTGTGGCGCGGCGCGGCGAGAACATCGCGCAACGCCTTGCGGAGATTGTCGCCGACCACTTTGGCGGCCGCGGCGTCGGTCTCGTGAAGGAGAACGGCGAATTCGTCGCCCCCAAACCGGCAGACGAAATCAACCTTGCGAATGACCGACCGCGCCAACGCGACCGCCACCTGCCGGAGTGCGTCGTCGCCCACCGCGCGGCCGTTCCCGTCATTGATGCCTTTGAAGCTGTCGATATCCACCATGAGGAGACACGCGGGTCGCCCGGTGATCGTGTGCAGTTCGATACTCCTCTGCACCGAGGTGTCGAACTCCTTACGATTGGGCAACGCCGTCAGCGCGTCGAGGTTGCTCTCACGCCGTGCATCCTCGAGCTCATGACCTAGGCTTCCCAGCCGTTCAGTGAGCAAGGCGAATTGCTCCTTCTGGCGAGTCCGCCGGGTGACAATGAGCGCTTCCATGGCGGTCACTACCTCCCCGGTTTCCCGCATGATCCGCGCGGTATTGTTGCTGGCGACCGCTGCTCGGATGCGAGCGATGTGCTCGAGTGCAGTCTTGCCCTCTTCGTGCTCGTCGAGCACGAGCTTGTGCAGCCCGCTCACGAATCCCCAGATGCTTTGCCGGAGGTTCTTCTGGCCGCGCACGACGAAGGCGACTTCCTCCCGGCGCACGTCACCAAAGAAGCGCAGCAATCCATTCCAGTCGCGGTCGAGAACCCCCGCACTGCTGGCGGCGTCCGGTGCCGCGGGCGCTGGCGCTCCCATGACGGCGTGCATGCGCCAGTGCTGGAGTATGGCGCGGAGCGTGTCACCGGTATGGAGATCCGTATCGAACGCATGGTGCGCATAGACCTGCAGCAGTCCGCCCACCGAGTCCAGAACGAGCGTGAGCTCTGCGGTCGAGCGATCGGCGGCAGACGCGTGAGCAGGGTTGCGCACCGGCGCGACTGCTCCGCGCGCAGCGAGTGGCGGCGTCTTGCGAGAGCGAAAAAAAGAAAGCACGAAGCGATCGTCCGTCTATGAGGGCTGCCGAAGCAGGAATGATCTGTGTGAGACCACCCCAACGAAGCACCAGGAAGCGTGCACAGCATGAAGTATCGGCGCGTGCCGCAAAAGTATGAGAGCGCACGGCAATCATGAGCCTCGGCGGTTCGCAAACGCTTGCGGCCGCTCTCGATGCGACCCACTTTCGGCCGATGATTCTCCCGCCCAGACGGCTCGTGTTCGCAGCCGCCGCCGTCCTCCTGTCCACCGCAGTCCCCCGCCGCGCCTCGGCCCAAAATCCGGCGTCGTACGATGTCGTGCTGGCCGAGCGGGACCTCATGATCCCGACGCGCGATGGGAAGCGGATGGCGACCGACGTCTATCGGCCCGCGCGCAATGGTGTTGCCGTGACCGAACGGCTTCCCGTGCTGCTCCAGCGCACCCCGTACGACAAGACAAAGGCGCAGGTCAACGCTGAGTATCTCGCGCGGCATGGGTATGTCGTTGCGGTGCAGGATAGCCGAGGCCGCTACAAGTCGGAGGGGCGGTTTCTCAAGGTGCAGCCTATCGACGCCACGGATGGCTACGACGTCATCGAGTGGCTCGCGAAGCAGCCGTACTCGAACGGCTCGGTGGGCATGTGGGGCACGTCGTTCGCCGCGCACATGGAAGCCGGGGCGGCGCAACTGCATCCGCCGTCGCTCAAGACAATCGTCGTCAACATGGGCGGCATGTCGAACGCGTGGGATCACGGCGTGAGATATCGCGGGACGTACGAGATGGGTCGCCAGCTGACGTGGGCGTGGAGTCAGCTCGCCGCGGATGCGCCCAATCCGTCAGTGAGGAAGCTGCTGCTCGAGCAGGAGAAGGTGGAGAACTGGTACAACGTGCAGCCCATGCGTCGCGGGTTGAATCCGCTTTCCGTGTCGCCGGAATACGAGGGGTGGTATCTCGATTTCTTCGAGCACGCGGACTACGACGCGTTCTGGAAGGATCCGATGATGAACTGGTCGGAGCATTACGCGCAGACGTCTGACATCCCGATGTATCAGATCGGCGGATGGTACGACATCTTCCTCGCCGGCACGTTCGAGAATTACGTCGGGCTGGCCAAGTTGAAGAAGTCGCCGCAGCGGTTGCTCGTTGGCCCATGGGTGCATCACGGTGACACGCTCTCGTACGCGGGCGACGTTGCGTTCGGAGCCGCCGCAGCCATCCCCGATTTCGACGGCGATTTTCATCTGCGCTGGTTCGATCACTACTTGAAAGGGCGGCCCACCGGCGCGGAGAACGACGCGCCCATTCGCCTGTTCGTCATGGGAACGGGCGACGGCCACAAGGACAGCGCGGGTCGTCTTACGCACGGCGGCTATTGGCGAAACGAGAGCACCTGGCCGCTCGCTGGAACGCGCATGGTGCCCTACTACTTTCACGCCGACGGCTCGTTGAGCACCGAGAAGCCGCGCGAGAACGCTGCGAGTACCACGTTTACGTTCGATCCTCGCCATCCAGTACCAACCATCGGTGGCGGATCATCCGCTCGGCTCAAGGATGGCGCGTACGACCAGAAGGAGGATCCACGCTTTCCTCCGTCGCAAGCGCCGTTTCTTCCACTGAGGTCGCGCGCTGATGTCGTCGTCTTTCAAACGGCGCCGCTGGAGCAGGACATGGAGGTTATTGGCCCAATACACGTTGAGCTCTTTGGCGCGACGAATCGCACCGACACCGACTTTACAGCGAAGCTGATCGACGTCTATCCACCGAGTGCGGATTGGCCGGGAGGGTACGACATGAATATTACGGACGCGATCATCCGCGGACGCTATCGCGCTACTCGCGATCACGCGGTGATGCTCGTGCCGGGCAAGGTGTACGCATTTCCGATTGATCCTTTTCCCACGGCGAACGTGTTCAAGAAGGGTCATCGCATTCGCGTGGACATCTCGAGCAGCAATTTTCCGCGCTTCGATGCGAATCCCAACACGGGCGAGCCGCTTGGTCTCAATCGCCGCATGATCTCGGCCGACAACACGATTCATCACAGCGCGACGTATCCGTCGCACATCGTTCTGCCATTGGCGCCGGTGCGGAGGTGACTAAGAGCAGGTGCAGATCCTTCGACTCGCTGCGCTCGCTCAGGATGACAGGGTGCTCACGGCGCTCGCTCATGATGACAGGGTGCCAAGTGCGCTCGCTCAGGATGACAGCGTGCTGACGTTGCTCGCCTTCGGCATGGTCATCGTCTTCATGACGCTGATCATGACGAAGCGGCTCTCGCCGCTGATTGCGCTGATCCTCGTTCCCATCCTCTTCGCGATCATCGGCGGCTTCTGGAAAGGGCTCGGCCCCATGATGCTGGACGGCATCCGCAATCTCGCGCCGACCGGCGTGATGCTGATGTTCGCGATCCTGTATTTCGGGATCATGATCGACACCGGGCTGTTCGAGCCATTCGTAAAGCAGATCGTCCGTCTCGTGCAC
>JBDTMO010000358.1:0-6020 GCA_039934235.1 bacterium
GCTCGGTGGTGATGGATCCGCTCTTGTGGACGAACTGTCCGCACCTGCCGTGTTGCCGTCGACCACGCGCATTCTCGCCGAGGTCGAGAACGATACGGCCGTTGTTCGTTCGCAGCCGCGCGCCGACGTAAGCGCCGCGTTCGATGGTCTCGCCGCGGCGCGCGCGGATGAAAGTCGTGCGCAAGCGACCTTGCTTCCGCGCCTCAATGGCTTCGCGCGCTACGATTGGAATTCGGCGGCGCGACTCTATAGCGGGGATCGCAACTGGACCGTGGGCATCATGGCATCGTGGAGTGTCTTCAACGGTGCAGGCGCGCTGGTCGACCTGCAGGAGACCGCGGGTCACGCGGCAACTGCGCAAGCCGAGTCTGAGGCGGCCACCGCGAACGCCAGGCTCGAAGCGAGCGAAACACGCACGGCGCTCGCCATTGCGCTTCGGCGTCTCAGTATCGCGGAACGTGCGCTGGCGCAGAGCGCCGAAGCGCATCGCATCGTGGGCCGAAAGTATGAAGGCGGGCTTGCGACCGTCGTCGAGCTGCTCGAGGCGCAAGGCGTCGAGACCCGCAGTGGCCTCGCGCTTTCGCAAGCACGGTGGGGAGCAATTGTCGCCGACGCAGAGCGACGCCGTGCACTCGGTCTCGACCCGGGATCGCTCGCGGCACTCGAGGAAAACAGCGCGCTGGCCGCGCGTGATTCGCTCAGCAACCGGAGATAGCCAGGAATCCGATGACTATGACCAGACAACAGAGAGGAACGTTGCGCGCCTCACGCCATGTGATGATCGGGATCTCGGCTCTTGTCGTGACCGCTTCCTGCACTGGCAAACCAGATGCGAAAACGGCCATCTCCGGCGCACCGGAAGTGGTCGGCTCGATCTATGTCGCACACGATACCGCAATTGCCGCCGCGTTCATCGCGGCCGGCGTGGCTGAACCAATCCGCCAGGCGACCCTCAGCACGAAGCTCATGGGAACCGTGACCGCGGTGCTGGTGCGCGAGGGCGATCACGTCGTCGCCGGCCAAGTGGTCGCGCGAATCGACGCCCGCGATCTCACAGCCAAGTCCGCGCAGGCGGCGGCGTCGATGTCCGACGCGGAGATCGTTCACCGTGACGCAACCACACAAGCGAATCGAATCCGTGCGTTGTACACCGACAGCGCGGCCACGCGCGCGCAGCTCGACGCCGTCGAGACGGGGCTTGCCCGCGCAAACGCGGCAGTTGGCGTCGCTCACGCCGCCGAAGATGAAGTGAGCGTGATGCGTTCGTATTCGGTGATCTCCTCGCCATTCTCGGGCGTGGTAACGAAGCGCTTCGTTGATCCGGGAGCGTTCGCCGCGCCGGGTGCGCCGCTCGTCACCGTGCAGGACGCGTCGCAACTGCGCATCACCACCAGTGTGACGCCGGACATCGCGAGTGGATTGATGCGCGGACAGATGCTCACCGCGACGATCGAAGGACTCGACGCGCGCGCCACCATCGAAGGCGTGGTTCCCGCAGTGGCGGGGAATCTCTACGTGATCAACGCGCTGGTACCGAATGCGGATACGAAGATGCTCGCCGGAAGCGCGGCGACGCTCGCCGTGCCGACGCGCGCACGACACTCGATGGTGGTGCCGACGGCGGCGATCATACGAGAGGGCGATCTCACCGGCGTCACACTCCGCGGCCGCAGCGGCGACGAGCGGCGCTGGGTGCGCGTCGGTCGCACGTCTGGTGACATGATCGAAGTGCTCGCGGGTTTGCGCGCTGGCGATCGTGTCGTGATTCCCACGAGTCGCGTGGCACTCACAGGAGGGAAGTGAGATGGGCATCTCCGGACGAGTCGCCCGCGCGTTTCTTCACTCGAAGCTCACACCGCTTGTTACCATCGCCGCCTTGGCAGTGGGCGTGCTCGGCATTCTCGCGACGCCACGCGAAGAGGAACCGCAGATCTCCGTGCCGATGATCGACGTGATCCAGGCGCTGCCTGGCGCGTCACCGAGGGAGGCAGAGAATCTTCTCGCTCGGCCGATCGAGCAGCGCATGCTCGCGATACCCGGCGTCGATCACGTGTACAGCATGGCGGGCGACGGCTATGCCATGGTGACGGTGCGTTTCAAGGTTGGCGAAGACCAGGAGCGCAGCGTCACGAAAGTGCAGGCGAAGCTCGCCAGTGCGATGGATCAAGCGCCCGCCGGCGCACAGCCGCCGATTGTCACGCCGCACTCGATCGACGACGTGCCGGTGCTTGCGCTCACCCTTCACGGCGCTGGCTACGACGCGAACATGCTGCGCCAAGTCGCCGTGCATCTCGAGGACGACATTCGCACGGTGCCGGATGTCGCCGAAACCTTCGTCGTCGGTGGCGCGCCGAAGCAGCTCCAGGTAGTGCTGGACGCCGCGCGGTTGGCAGCGAGCGGCGTTACGCCGGGCGAAGTCGCGGTTGCATTGAAGGGCGCCAACGCTCGGCTGCAGGCGGGTGAATTATCGGCGGCCAATCAGGTCTATCGAATCGATGTCGGCGCACCACTCGAAACACCCGCCGATGTTGGCAGCGTCGTCGTTGCGACCCGCGGCGGGCTTCCCGTATACGTGCGCAATGTCGCCGACGTCGTCGATGGATTCGGCGAGACAACGACCTACGTGTCGCACCAAGGCCAGAGCGGCGCGGCGGAGCAAGCTGTCACGATCGCGGTGGCGAAACGGAAAGGCGCGAACGCCACGACAGTGACGCACGCAGTGCTCGAGCGGGTGAGTGCCGCGAAGGGCCGTCTGTTGCCGAGCGATCTTCGGTTGGACGTGACGCGCGACTACGGTGAGACGGCCGGCGAGAAAGCGCGCGAGCTCATCCTGCATTTGCTGGTTGCGACACTCTCCGTCACGCTGCTGATCTGGCTCTTCCTCGGCTGGCGTGAGGCGACGGTCGTACTTGTCGCCGTGCCGGTCACGCTCGCGCTGACGCTGTTCGTGTATTACGTGCTTGGCTACACACTCAATCGCATCACCTTGTTCGCGCTCATCTTCTCGATCGGAATCCTCGTCGACGACGCGATTGTCGTCGTGGAGAATATCTATCGCCATTTGAGGATGGGCGATCGCGCGCCCGAGGTGGCGGCGGTCGACGCCGTGGACGAGGTTGGAAATCCGACCATCCTCGCGACGTTCACCGTCATCGCCGCAATCCTGCCGATGGCGTTCGTGTCGGGGATGATGGGCCCGTACATGCGGCCAATCCCGGTTGGCGCGTCGGTGGCAATGCTCGCGTCCCTGGCGGTGGCGTTCATCGTGACGCCGTATCTCGCGTATCGACTCCTCAAGGATCACGTCAGGAAGAGTCCGATCGGGCACGACGGGGCGCACGAGGAAGAGGAGAGCAGTGGCTTCGCGCGATTCTACGCGCGCATCCTGACGCCGCTCATGGACCGCCGCGGTCGCCGGTTCGCCTTCTACGCTGGTGTCGGCGCGCTGCTTCTCGCGTCGGTCGGCCTGGTGTTTGTGAAGGCAGTGAAAGTCAAAATGCTGCCGTTCGACAACAAGAGTGAGTTCCAGGTGATCATCGATCTGCCCGAGGGAGCGACGCTCGAAACGACGAATGCACTTGGCCAGGACATCGCCAATCTCCTCCGCGGCGTTCCCGAGGTGAAATCCACGGAGGTGTACGCCGGCACTGCGGCGCCGTTCAACTTCAATGGGCTCGTGCGCCACTATTTCATGCGCTCGGGTGCGAACGTGGGCGACGTGCAGGTGAATCTCGTACCAAAGAGTGATCGGTCACGGCAAAGCCATGCGATCGCCGTCTCGGTGCGGCCGGGTCTCGACTCGATTGCGGAGCGGTACGGCGCGTCGGTGAAAGTCGCGGAGATTCCGGCGGGGCCGCCCGTGCTCTCGACGCTCGTCGCGGAGGTTTACGCCGGCGACGACTCGACCCGCATGGCTGCGGCGACGCAGGTCAAACGCGTCTTCGAGTCGACGCCGGGCGTCGTGGACGTCGACTGGACGGTCGAGGCTCCGCAGGAACGTCGTGTGTTTCGAGTCGATCGCGTGCGGGCGGCGTCCGCCGGCGCGAGTGTCGAACAAATCACGCAAGCGTTGTATCTCGCGTTGTCGGGAGCGGCGAGCGGTGTTGCCAGTTCGACGAGGGCGCGCGAAGCAACAGCGATCGTTCCGCGTCTGCCGCTCAGTGCACGATCGTCGGTGGACGCGCTACTCTCGCTGCCGATCGCCACAGCCACTGGCCCACAACCACTCGCGCGCTTCGTGACGGTGCTCGATTCGACGCGCGAGCCAAGTCGTGTGCGCAAGGATCTCAGGCCGGCGATCTATGTCACTGGCGATGTCGCCGGCGCGATCGAGTCGCCGGTCTATGCAATTCTCGAGATGAACAAGAAGCTGGATGCGGTCAGGGTGAACGGTGCATCGATCGCTCGATACAACGCGGTGCAGCCCGAACAGCTCGACCAGACCGCGATCAAGTGGGATGGAGAATGGCAGGTGACGATCGAGGTGTTTCGCGATCTCGGCGTCGCCTTCGCGATCGTCCTCCTGCTGATCTATGTACTGGTTGTCGGCTGGTTCCAGTCGTTCACGGTGCCGCTCGTCATCATGGCGCCCATTCCGTTGACGCTGATCGGCATCCTGCCGGGCCATGCGATTACCGGTGCGTTTTTCACTGCGACGTCGATGATCGGGATGATTGCGCTCGCCGGCATCATCGTGCGCAACTCGATCCTGCTCGTGGATTTCATTCAGATCGCGGAGGCGCGCGGTCGTTCGCTCCGCGACGCAGTGCTCGAGGCCGGCGCAGTGCGCGCTCGTCCGATCGCGCTCACCGCTGCTGCCGTCGTTGTCGGCGGCCTCGTGATGGTGCTCGATCCAATCTTCCAGGGATTAGCGGTTGCGCTGATGAGCGGCGCCGTCGTCGCGACCGTTCTCACGATGCTGGTTGTCCCGATTCTCTATTGGGAGCTGCGCCGGCGCGAACCGGCGGTCGCGCTGAATTCTGTCAATGCCACTGAAAACGCTGACGCTCGCGCGCAGCGGCTCGATCCCGCGCCAGATGTCGCTGCCTGACGCGGCAGCATTCACCACTAAACCCTTTTCCGAGATACGCATATGTGCAAGGACTTCGTCATTCGCCGCTTCGCTGGCGTGTTCATTCTCCTTTCGGTCGCAGCTGGCTATTGGCTGTCGCCGCTGTGGTTTCTCTTCGCGGCGTTCGTGGGCGCCAACCTTCTCCAGTCGAGTTTTACAGATTTGTGTCCGCTCGAAAGAATCCTGGGCTGGGCTGGGCTCGCCGGGTGCCGATCTCGGCCATCTGAACGAGATGCCGTGTGAGTTGAAGCGCGGCTGCGTCGTGGCGCCATGCGTCGTACGCATTGTGGAACCATTCCGGGCCGACGCCACTTATTGGGGCCACGTGCGCGACGCCGGAGCGTGTTTTACGCTCCGTACTCCAAGCGTGCCAACGACCTCAATGCAATCGGCGATGCCTCAGTCGAACACACTGGTTTGGACGTGAGCGACCATCCAGCGGGAGACACAGTGCGTCTGCGGAGCCTGCTCCCGATTCGCCTCGTGGTCGGCTTCGGATTCCTCGCGCATGGTCTGGCGAAGTTGAACCGCGGCCCGGAGAAGTTCGCCAAGCTGCTCGAGGTCATCGGCGCGCCGTTCCCCGTACCGACGGCGTGGATGGTGACGGGCATCGAGATCGTCGGCGGGATCGCGATCCTCATCGGTGCGTTCGTCGTGATCGCCAGCGTGCCACTGATTGGCACGATGGTCGTCGCGATTGCCACGGTGCACTGGCGGTATGGATTCAGTTCGGTCAACACGATTGGTGTCAAACCCACGGGGCCGATCTTTGGGCCACCCGGCTACGAGGTGAATCTTCTTTACATCGCCGCACTGCTCACCCTGATCGTCGCCGGCAAGAGTGCCCTCTCGGTGGACAGCTGGCGGGAGCGTCGCCGGCGAGAGTGACCCGTGATGTCTCCTGACGAGCGAATCGAGCTGGAGCCGCTAACGATCCTCGAGCAATTGG
>JBDTMO010000359.1:0-6013 GCA_039934235.1 bacterium
GCGAGATACGCCTGTCCCTCGTCGAAGTATTCCGTTGCGAACAGCCCCGACCGTTCACCGATCGCGGCGGTGAGGATGGGCGTGTCGACGCGCAAAAAGCCGCGCTCGTAGAAGAAGTCGTGAATCCCCTGTTCGATTTCGCTGCGAATCACGGCAATAGCGCGCTGCCGCGGCGAGCGCAGCCAGAAATGCCGGTTGTCGAGGAGGAAATCGATGCCGTGTTCCTTGGGCTGGATGGGATAGTCGATCGGACTCGGTCCGATGATTGTGAGATTCGTCACACCCATCTCGAATCCACCAGGCGCGCGCGCGTCGGCGCGAGCTTCGCCTTCGACGGCAACCGACGTCTCCGTCGTGAGGTGTGAGAAACGCTCCCAGACCTCCGGAGAGAGCTGGTTCTTCACGAAAACCGTTTGGCAGATGCCCGTACCGTCGCGCAGGACAGCGAAGGCAATCTTGCCGGACGAGCGCACGTGTGTAACCCAGGCGCGGACGACAACTGGCTGTCCCGCGTGCGCGGGCAGCTCGGCGATGCGGACGAAGGGAGCGGAGGACATGACGTAGTGGGCGGGTCAGTGGCGCGGGGACGGCGCCGCGCCTAGAATCCCGAGGAGGCGAACTGCACAATTCAGTCGCGATTGCGCGGCGCCTTCAGGGCCGAAGCACCAATGCTACACGCGCGATGCAGCGTCGCAAAGGGCCGCCCCGGCGAGTTCCTTGCACGGTAGCGGCACAATCACCCGATCCCACTCGACATGACATTGCGCACGAGGCTCGCCCTCAGCCTCGTTTTCATCGCCGCAGTCCTCATCGTGCCGCTTTTGGTGGCGCGCACATCCATGCGGTCCTTGCATCAAGAAATGCGCGATCTTCGCGAGGCCGATTTCAACGCATCGATCAAATTGGGTCGCCTTCGCAGGGTGCTCGCCGAGGTCCGTGCGCGCGAGGTGGTTCTCGGCACCGTAGGCACTGACGAGGCCAATGAGAAATTCAGGGAGACGCTGGCGCACGCGATCGCGCTGACTGACACGCTGGGGGGCTATCAACTCAACGGCGTTACCTCACGAATTCATGACCTGCTTGCGACGATCGCTCCCGCAGGCCAGCGCGAGTACGAAGCCTTGCGGGCGGAGAGGACCACTGTTGCAGACGCCATATCGCGAGACACTATCGCTCCAACACTTGGCGAGGCCGAGCGAGAATTGTTGTTCGCCGAGGGAGCGCTGCGATCTCGGACCGCCGACAAGGTCGAAAAAGCTGACATCGCCCTCAGCGACGGAGAGAGGATCTCCCTCGCCGCGCTCGCCGTTGCGCTCTTGCTCGCGACCGCCGTCGCGCTCTGGCTCACGCGGTCCATCAGCCGCCCAGTGTGGGCGCTCGAAGCTGGAATGGGTGCCGTTGCGGACGGCGAGCTAGACCACAAGCTCGGCTTCAACGTCGACCGGCACGACGAGTTCGGACGGCTGGCCGTCAGCTTTCAGGAGATGACGCGCCAGCTCGGCGAGCTCGATAAGCTCAAGGCGGAGTTCGTCTCGATTGCGTCGCACGAACTCAAGACGCCCATCAACGTCATCATCGGGTATCTGCAGCTCATGGAAGAGGGCGTCTACGGGCCGCTCACGGAGAAGCAGCTTCCCATCGCGAAGACGATCGAGGCGCAGGCACGGACACTGGCACGACTCGCGCACCAGTTGCTCGACGTAAGCCGCTTCGAAGCCGGCGGCGGCCGAATCGAACCGCGCCCGATCAAGTTGCCGCAGATGCTGGACGAGTTGAAACGGACGTTCCATGTCTTGGCGATGCAGCGGGAAATCGACTTTCAGGTGATACGGCAGGATGGACTTCCGACGGACGTGGTCTGGGACTGGGAACGTATCAACGAGGTGACGGGTAACCTGCTGTCGAACGCATTCAAGTTCACTGGTCCGGGTGGGACGGTGGCGCTGATTGCCGGGCCGCATCCCAAGGGCGTGTGCATTCAGGTTCAAGACAGCGGCGCCGGGATCGCACCTGACCAACTCAAGCATGTATTCGAGAAATTCTTCCAGGCGGACAACCAGAAATCCGCGTCAGCCAAGGGCACGGGCCTTGGGCTTGCCATCGCCAAGGAGATCGTGGAAGCGCACCGAGGCAAGATCAGCGTCAGTAGCGAAGTGGGTAAAGGCACGACATTCACACTCATTCTGCCAATCGCAGTGGTGCATCGTCGACGTACAGGCAATTTCCGCCAACACGGCGCTGGAGGGTAAACATTGAACGCTATGCTCTCGCGTGCCGCACGTGCCGCACTCATCATCGGAGCGTTGGCTGGGTGCCAGGCGTCCCAACCGCACTTGGCAGACCCCGTTTCCGCTCGCAGCACGGAGTGGACGTCATTCCTCGCGCAGGCCTCGCGAGAGGCGGCGGAGGGCCGCTATGCGACCGCCGACAAATTGCTCAGCGACTTCACGGTCCGCTTTGCTGCGACTCCCGAGGCGGCCGAGTCGATGTATTGGCGTGCCATCTACAAGTTGGACCCGAGTAACGCGACCGGCGCACCGCATGACGCCGGCGTGCTGCTCGATGGCTACCTCGCGTCGGGCGCAGCGGTGCATCGCTCCGAAGCGCAGACACTCAAACGCGTAGCCGCCGCGCTGGATACGCATCCCGCGGCAACATCAGTCATTGCGCCCAAGGTCGAGATGGTGAAGATCGACGACAGGGCGCGCGATGATGAGGTCCAGCGATTGAAGGATGAGCTCGCGAAGTCGAATGCGGAGCTCGAGCGGATCAAGCGGCGACTCGCACCTAAGCCGTAGCCTTCAGCCCACCCGAAACAACTCCAGTGAGCGCGCGTATCGCTCGCCCATCACTCGGCGCATCGGTGCGTTCGCTGGAGAATCGAGTTCCGGGTCGGTCGCCAGCAACTTGTCCGCCGCCTCGCGTGCGCGCTCGTTGAGCAACTCGTCGCGCAGGGGATCGGCGACGCGAAAAGTGGGTACGCCACTTTGTCGTTCACCGAACAGGTCGCCCATCCCGCGCAATTGAAGGTCGGCGCGCGCAATCTCGAACCCATCCTCGCTCCCCACGAAGACGTCGAGGCGTTGCTTCACATCGGGGCTCACGTCGCCGAGGAGAATGCAGTACGCCGCCTCCGCGCCGCGGCCAACTCGCCCGCGGAGTTGATGCAGCTGTGACAGTCCGAATCGCTCGGGATGCTCGATGAGCATCACCGTCGCGTTTGCGACATCGATGCCGACTTCGATGACCGTCGTCGCGACGAGTACGTCGATGTCGCCATCGCGAAAACGGCGCATGATCGAATCCTTCTCGTCCGCCGGCAGGCGACCGTGCAGGAGTGCAACCCTTTGATCTCTAAACGCATCTTTGGCGAGTATTTCGAACATTGTCGTCGCCGCCTTGAGATCCGTCTTCTCCGATTCCTCGATGACGGGATAGACGACGTACGCCTGGCGTCCGTGCGCAAGTTCGCGTGACACGAACTCGAGCACCTTAGAACGCGCTGCCTCTGGACGGAGGGCCGTCGTGATCGGCTGACGGCCCGGTGGCCGTTCGTCGAGAATCGACAGATCGAGATCGCCGTAAAGCGTGAGCGCAAGTGATCGCGGGATCGGCGTTGCAGTCATCAGCAACACATCCGGCGATTCGCCCTTAGCGGCAAATGCCTTGCGCTGTTCGACGCCAAAGCGGTGCTGCTCGTCGACGACGACGAGTCCGAGGTGGGAGAATTCCGTCGCCTGCTGCACGAGCGCATGCGTGCCCACAACGAGCGACGGCGTCGCCTCCGCGAGCCGGGACGCAACTTCACGTCGCGCCTTGGCCTTGAGACTGCCCGTCATCAGGATGGGCTCGATTCCGACCGCCGCAAGCATTCGGCTCATCGAACTGAAGTGCTGCTCCGCGAGCAATTCTGTCGGCGCCATGATTGCCGCCTGATACCCGTTCTCAATGGCGAGCATCGCCGCGAACAGCGCAACCACCGTCTTGCCGCTGCCGACGTCGCCCTGCAACAGGCGCTGCATGCGTCGTTCGCTGCACATGTCCGCAAAGATCTCGCGCAACACACGCGCCTGTGCGCTGGTCAGCGTGAACGGCAAATGCTCGCGCAAACGCGTCGTGAGGTCGCGCTTGTTTTCGAAGTGAATGCCGCGGCGCGTTTCGCGCGACAGCGCCTTGGCCCGCTGCTGAAGCAGCTGAACGAAGAGCAGCTCCTCGAACGCGAGCCGCGACCGGCCTTCGAGTGCGTCGCCGAGCGAAGTGGGCCGATGCACCATGCGCATCGCGTCGGCGATGCTCGGGACGGCCGCAACCTTCAACACCTCGCGCGGCAGATACTCCGTGAGGAGCGGCAACAGCTCATCGAGATGCGCGTCGATGATTCCGCGAATGACCTTGAACGACAGTCCTTCCGTCGCAGGATAGACCGACAGCACTCGGCCCTGCGCCGTGCCCGCGTCGCCCTTGCCGAGGTTGACGTGCTCGCGCGGCTGGAGTTGGCGACCATGGAAGAATCGCACGCTTCCACTCACCAGCAGGACGTCGTCCTTGTCGATGGTCCGGTCCAAATACGGCTGGCCTGGCCACGACACCTCGATCATTCCCGTGTCGTCCTTGAGCACTGCCTGGAAGATGCGCAGGCCCTTTCGCGTGGGGAGCACGCCTTTCGAGACCACTGTGCCAATCACGGTGCCTTGCATTCCCGTCTCGAGCGACGAGATGGGCGCGATGGTGCTCGCGTCCTCGTAGCGATGCGGGATGTGATACAGCAAGTCACCCGCGGTCACCACGCCCAGCCGCTTCAACGCCTCGGCGCGAACCGGCCCGACGCCCTTCAAATACATGACGGGCGTGTCGAGACGAGCTCGTTGCTGTCTGGGCGCCTCGCGCTTCGCTGGCGTCACTCGCTGTCCAGCAGCTCCCGCGCGAATTCCGTCGCGTCGAACGGGAGAAGGTCGTCGCTCTGCTCACCGGTACCGAGGAATTTTACCGGGACATCGATGGCTTCGTGCACGGCGACGACAACGCCGCCGCGCGCAGAGCCATCGAGCTTGGTGACGACCAGCCCCGACACCGGGACAGCGGAGGCGAACGTCTTGGCCTGTTGGACCGCGTTCTGTCCAATGGTCGCGTCGAGCACGAGCAACGTCTCGTGCGGAGCATTCGGCAGGCGCTTCGCGATAACACGCGCGACCTTCTTGAGCTCGGTCATGAGGCCTTCACTGGTGTGCAGGCGCCCCGCAGTGTCGACGATCAGGACGTCGGCGCCGCGAACAATGCTCGCGTCGATTGCGTCGAAGGCGACAGCGGCTGGGTCAGCGCCGGGTGTTGCGGAGATGAAGTCTGCACCCGTACGCTCCGCCCAGAGACGCAATTGGTCGATGGCGCCGGCGCGAAACGTGTCGCCTGCGGCGACGACGACTTTCTTGCCCTGAGCGCGCAGGCGCGCGGACAGCTTGCCAATGAACGTGGTCTTGCCTGCCCCGTTCACACCGACGATGAGAATCACGGTGGGCGACTCTGCGGCGAGTGTCAGCGTTGGATCACTGTTGCCCGAGCGGAGTGCGGCGTCGATGCCTTCGTGAAGCGCGTTCAGGAACTGTTCCTGGGTCTTCACGAGGCCACGCTGGGCTCGCCGTTCGACGTCGGCGACAAGCTTGAGCGTGGTGGGAACGCCGAAATCAGCCTCGAGGAGGAGTTGCTCCAACTGCTCCAGCGAGCCAGCAGACACACCTCCGCGCGCCAGAACGGCAACGTCGGTGAGCGCGACATCCTTGATCTTTTGCCACAGCGACCGCTTGGGAAGGTCGGTCGATTTTCTGAGAATACGCATGGGCTGAATGATAGTGGAGGTGCTGAAAGGCGCGGACTGCGCGCTGAATGCGCGGACTGCTCGCTGAATGCGCGGACTGCTCGCTCGCTTCGCTCGCTTGACTGCTGACGGCTGTTGGCAACGACGTTCGCGTCAGCGGCGAGCCGTCCAGCCGCGCCAGCGGCGTGCAGTCCAGCCGTCCAG
>JBDTMO010000360.1:0-6009 GCA_039934235.1 bacterium
GTCACCTCCAACGCGTGTCCGAAAGTCTAGCCGCGGTTCAGCGCTTGTCCATGGTGCGAAGACGCTGTGTTACTCGTGTCATAAAGCGCATCGCGGGCATCCCGGCACCAGGCGGCGTGACCATCGAGCGAAGCTGAACGAGGATACGCGAATCCGTCATCCAGCCGCGCACGCGATCCAGTTGCATCGCGCCCACGATCGAACCGGTGAGCTCGACATCACGGCTCGTGCTGTCCGCCAGTATGTCACCGCGCATCGAGACGTAGGCGACGGCACCGCCCTTCTGCAATGAGTCGAGATGAAAGGTGGCTCGAACGTGCCCTGATCCGCGGGCGCCCATCGGTCCACCGGATGGCAGCGGCATTTCGCGCGTCCACTGGTCACCTACCGCGACGGCCTTTTTCGGGAAGACCGCGGGCATCGCCGCCATTGCGTCTGCCACATCGCGCGGCAGGAGCACACCTCTTCCGTCACGCGCACTTTCGACCGTTCCATCCGCCCCGAGTTGCAACACGAGTTGTTGCCCCCGCAATGCGCGCTGCGCGTCGTCGATCATCTTCGCGGCATGCGCATCCGTGCTCGTGAGCGCAGCGGAGTCGACGATTGTAAGAACGGTGGTGCTCGCACTTTGCAGCGAGCGGACGATCGTGCGCGAATGAATGGCAACGGACGTCGTCACGGAGCGCGGCGGTGCAGCGGCATTCCCCATCATCGCACTCACTTCTGTCTGCTGGTCGAGCCACGTGTGCAATGTGTCGCCAACGCGCGGATGCAGGCGAAGCAAAACGGGCGACGTATCCTGCGCCGATGCAATCGCGGAGATGCACAGCGCGAACAACGACACGACGCGCATGCGGTTAGAACCCGTACGGGTCGTCGGACGGCACCTTGGGAAGGGCCGCCGGCGCATTGGGCCGAGCGGCCGTGCGTGGCGCGACGGCCGCGCGGAAGTGCGCCGAAAAGACCTTCCGCACATCAGACGGCCTCGTGCGCACGATGTCGTTGCGAGCGCGAAGAATTTCGTCGTCCGTGGCGAGCTGCGTCACGTCCTGCAACCAGCCGAGCGTGAGCGTAGGATCGGCCTGACGCAGCGTGCGCAGCACGGCCGAGAGCAGCGTAGGGGCCTGCGCTGCGGGATACTTGCTTACGCCATCGCGTCCACGCATGACGGCGGGCCGCGGAAAGCGCACGAAGATCGGTTGTGTAAAATGCGGATGACGCACCATCAGTTGCCCCTTCTCCAATGTTGCCAACTTCGTCTTGATCGCTGGGCTCAGCACCGCGTAACCCGGCGTCGCGAGTTCATCGCCGTCCATTCGGCCATAGAGCGCCGTACCGGAGTTGCCGACGACGCGCCGGTGCACTTGCGAGCGAAATTGCTGCGCGGCGAACAAGACGAGCCCCAGATAGCGGCCGCGTTCGGCAATGTCGAGCAGCATTTTGCGGACGTACGTTTCGGGCCCATCGCCAGGCGCATATTTGTTGAGCTCGTCCACGAAGACGACGACGTGCTGGACGCCCAGGTCGCGTTTTTCCAGGTGCTCGCGAAGCTTGGTCACGACGCGTGCAAAGATCAGGTCCTGGGCGTCTTCCTCGAGCCCGGCGACGTCGATCACATACACCGTGCGATCCTGAAAGCT
Organism: bacterium; assembly: GCA_039934235.1. Lineage (GTDB taxonomy): Bacteria > Gemmatimonadota > Gemmatimonadetes > Gemmatimonadales > Gemmatimonadaceae > AG11. Next base: position 1,641 of record JBDTMO010000360.1, read on the forward strand.
CCCGAATGGCAAGTCGCTCGTGGCGCCGTCATCGGCGACCAGGCCCTTGCAGCGCAGCGAGATGTTCGAGAGACGGTTCCGCACTTTCCTGATCGTCGCGACGTGGTGCGTGCGCCAACTCTGGTCATCCTTTTTCTCGAGCGCGCGCAACACATCCTTGAACCACGCATCGAGATCCGCGAACGATGCAACGGTGTGTGGCCGTTCGAGCATCGGATCGGTGAATCGCTTGTCGAGCACATTCTCCTTGATGAAATCGATGAGTGCATCCGCCTTCGCATCGATGTCATCCTTGTTCAGCAACACCTCGGCGTATTGCAGCACTTCGCGAAGACCCCATGTCAACGGCGTCACGTTGTCGAGCAGCGCTTCGTTGCTGCGCAACGTGTTGAGCGCGACGCCGTCTGATTTGTAGGGCGCGAAGTACTGCACGTCCGGAAATGGTGTTGGCGATACGCCGCACTGCGCGTACAGCATGCGATCGTTGTCGTCGATTTCACCTGGCAGATCGAGGAAGCAGAGGTCCGGGCCCTTGACGTTGAAGCAGACGGCGGCCACGCTGCCCTTCTGCGCGGGAAAATGTGTGAAGATCGATTGGAGCAGCCACTCGATGGCGCTCGTCTTGGTTGCGAGCCCGGATACACCCGTGATGTTCAGGTGCGCCGCTTCGGGCCCGAGCAGGAAATCCGCGTCGAGGTAGATCGGGGCATCCGTACCGCCGGCGCGGTAGACGCCAACGGGAATTCCCGTGCTCGCGCCTTCGGTGAGATAGCCGTCCATGCGCAGTGCGATGGCGACGTCGGCTTCATCGGCGAGGAACACCGTGCCCATCGGCACGGGCTGGAGCGGCTCTTCGGGAATGTGGCGCAGCACTGCCGCGGTGTAGAGACGAATCTCCGCGCGCTCGGTGGGCGAGAGTGTCTGGCCGCCCGGTTGTGCGTCGTGGCCCATCACGTCATGCAAGGGCGACGCGAGGTCGGTCCAGCTGAATCCCTCGGTGACGATGCCGTAGACGTGCGGAATGGTGCCGTTCACCGCATCGCGTCCGTCGACACGCACCACGGTTCCAATCCCGACCGGTGAATCGAGGGCGGTCCAGAAATGGAATTCGTGCGGCGTGTTGGGCCGGTTTTCGGTGGCGACGATGCGTCCTAGTACTTCAGCCATCAACTTCCTCGTGGAAATACCGATCCAAGAACTACCGAAATGAAAAATACCGATCCAAAAACAGAACAACACAGCAACTGCCTATCGCGGATTTCGCGGAAACGGCGCAGATAAGACAAGGGCGGCGCAGTATCCGCGCTTTTCCGCGTAATCCGTGATAGGCAGTTGCTGTTGGCTTTTTGAAAGCAAGTTCGCCTGCACTAATCACTGCACCGCCCGCAAGAATTCCTCACAATCACGCACACCGTACACCATCTTGTCCCACCGCGCATCCGGCAGCGCGAGTGGCGACGCCTCCGCCAGAATCCACCGCGATACTTCGTCCGCGCGCTCACCGATCTGGCTCATCTGGCCTGCACCGGGCAACGCCATCTCGACCCGAACCAATCCCCACATCGGATCGTGTCCCGTCGCGTCGCGCAACCGCAGATACCAGCTTGCCACCGTCGTTCGTTTGGAAGACGTCACGCGAAACACGCTCGATCGTTCCAGGCTGCCAAGCGAAAGCACCGTCGCCAGCGCATCGCCCTCCGCATACAGCGTGCGATGGCTCTTCACCACACCGATCGTGTGCGTCGCAATAGCCACCTTCTCGCTGCCGCTGATCCCTCCGTCGATGAACAGCGCATCGCGCTCTTCCACACACCACTGCTCCGCGAGCCGCTGCTCCAACTCTTCGCGATGACCCTGCACGCGATGCACCGCCGCGTCGCGCAGCGCAAACGGGTGCGACGCGACCTCTGTCTGCCCATCAGTCGTATCCACCAACGCGTCGCCGAATTCCATTTCGAGCGTGCGCCACGTCACCGACGCCAACACTGCGCGCGGCGCATATATCCGCGTTGCGGCGAGTGGCGCATGCCAGCTGTGCATGCGACGATCGCGCCGCTCACGGATCACGGCCGCAACGATTCCGTGAACCAGTGGCGCTGTGCCCATGTACATCGCGACCCTGCTTCGCTGCGTACCGTCGAGAAACGCGCGAAAGCCCGGCGTGGGCGGCTCACTGAGGCGCACAGCCTGTAACTGACTTCCTTCCAGCACCGTTGCGCTGATCAGTCGCGGCGCGTCGTAACTCTGCGACGCGATCTCGAGCGTACTCTCCGCTCCGGCCGCGCGCGCCTCCGGCAACAGCGTCGCGAGCCGACGCTGAAGACCTCGCAGATTCACCGCTCCATCGCCATCCAAACTCGAATGCACCCTCTCCTCCGGTCGCGACGGACCCACCTACGGGCGATCTTCGGGACCACCGTCGTCGCGAGCATCCTAAGCCTCGCGGCAGGGTGTGACAAGCGCACGGCGGACACGGTCAAGGAGCCGGCCCAAACGTCGCTGGCGAACAAGCCGAAGGCACTGTTTTTCCTCTTTGGCGACAAGTCCGATCCACGGGTGCTGCCGCTCGCCACGCTGGTCGACGGAAAGATCAAGCCCATCGAGCTCGACGCCGCAGGCTGGCGAAACTTCGACCAACTCTACTTCGCGCCGGGAGCTCGGCTTCCACTGCTGCAAGCTGGCGCCTCCGTCGGAGATGCTGTCGTCCGACGTGGAATGTGGGACGGCAAGGACGCGCTGTACAAACTGCCAGCCTGCCACGCGCTCCGTCCCCTCGCGGCCGTAACACTCTCGGGAAATCCGACACAGGCCGTGATGCTCGAACTACTCGCGACGAGCGATGCACTGCCGACATCCCCGGTCCGCCCCGCGCCAACCAAGGCCGACTCCGATAGCGCAGCAGCATTTGCGTTTCGCGGTGGACAGCATGAAGGCCTCACGAATTCCGCCCGCGCCGAGCTCGACGAGGTGCTGGCGGAGCTTCCCACCGGCGCGACATCGCACCCAACGCTGGTCGGCTCCTACATGGAACGCGGCAGCGGCGTCAACGGAAAGCCTCGGCACGTATTCATCATCGGCGACTATTCCGATTCAACGAAGAGCTACGTTCAGAGCTTCGTTCACGTGCCGGGCGATTCGGTGCGCGAGTTCCGGCGCCTGATCGATCACGCCGACCTGACCGGCGATGGTGTCGACGAGATTGTGCTCGAAGGGTGGCGGAACGGCGGCGACAGCTTCCTCGTCTTCATGCAGTACAAACTGGGCCACTGGCGCGAGATAGCTCGCGGAGCGACCAGCTGGTGTGCGGACGGACCGAGAAAGTTAAGTGAACGGTGAACGGTGAACGGTGAACGGCTCAGCGGGAGCGGGAGCAACGAGCCCTGTCATCCTGAGCGAGCGTAGCGAGTCGAAGGATCTGCACCTGCCGTCCCTACCGTTCACCGTTCACCGTTCACCGTTCACTATTCCACTCCGATGTCCCACGCCTGCTGCAAGTCCTTTTTCGAGTAGGCACGAAAGGCCGTGAGCGTCTGCGTGCGCTGCAACCCTGGCACCGTGGGGAACGCCTCCGTAACCACCTTCGCGATCTGGTCATACTCGGCCACCTTTACGATCGCGACGAGATCCCAGTCGCCGCTCACCGAATAGACGTCCGTTACGCCGTCGATCTCGGCGAGATACTGCGCAGTGGTGGGAATCGAGGCCGGCTCGGCGCGGATGAGTACAATCGTCGTGATCACGGCAGACGTCAGGTAGAGGGAAAGGGCGGCACATTGAGCAACCAGAGTCCCGCCAGGCGGCTCTGTGGATCGACGTCGAAAAGAAGGTCGGCGCCCACCCGGACCGTCCGTACGTCACGACGCGGGCCAACGCGGAAATGAATGATGGTCTTGGCGCGATCGGCTTCGGCCATCAGCCGTGTGTCTACCTCGAGCGATGCGATCCCGGGCTGCGACGCACGCGACGGAATGACGACCAGCGCATCTTCGATCGTCGTTGGCGGAGCGAGTGACGGGCGCTCGTGAACGTCGGGCCAGACCGCGACTTCAATGCCGCGAATTCGCCCAGACGCCACGTCGAGAAAGAGCCAGGAGCCATCGGAACCCTCGATGCCCACGGAACCAGACATCCCGCCGCCAGTCGCAGCAACTTGCAGCGTTGCGGTGAGTATGTCGGTGTCGGCATCCCACCGGTACTCCACGGCGGGACAGGGTTCCGCGGCGGGCGCGAGCTGCACTGCAACGTTCACGGCCGAGTCTCCTTTTGGGCAGGTGAAGATATAGTTCAGGGCGAAGCCGGGGGACAGGAGGAATACTTGGTGAACGGTGAACGGTGAACGGTGAACGGTGAACGGTGAACGGTGAACGGT
>JBDTMO010000361.1:0-5980 GCA_039934235.1 bacterium
ACCAGCTCATCTGGCAGCGCTTCATGGGCTCGCAGATGGCGCCCGCCGTGTTCGATACGACGACGGTGGACTTCGACATCCCGGCCAGGGAGCAGCCGCAGATCGGGCGTCGCTCGTATCTGTTCCGCTCCACTGGCAGCATCATCAAGTTCCAGGGTTTCCTGGCGCTGTATCGCGAAGCGCGTGAAGAGGGAGATTCCAAGGCGCTCGAGGACGAGAACGAGCTGCCGGTGATCGACGTGGGCGAGAACATTCCCGTCCACTCGATCACGCCGTCGCAGCACTTTACCGAACCACCACCGCGTTTCTCCGAAGCGAGTCTCGTGAAGGAACTCGAGCGACTCGGCATCGGCCGTCCGTCGACGTACGCGAGTATCATCAGCGTATTGGCCGACCGGCGATACGTGTTGCTCGAGCAACGGCGCTTCTTCCCCACGGAGCTCGGCGAAACGGTCGAGAAGGTGATGGTGAAGCAGTTTCCGGGCATCTTCAACGTGGACTTCACGTCTGGCATGGAGCTCGAGCTCGACAAGGTGGAAGAAGGCGAACTCGGTTGGCGCCACGTGCTGCAGGATTTCTGGGGGCCGTTCGACGAGTCGCTGAAAAACGTACAGTTCGGTGCGCTCATCGCGGTTGCGCACGACTTGTCCGCGCTGGTCAATGAACGCTGCCCCCTCGATGGTGGGAAGCTCGAGCCCCGCGGCGGATTCTTCGGGCCGTTCCTGGCCTGTGAGAATCATCCCAAGACGTGCACGTACACGCGTCCGCTCAAGGGCGAAAAGGCGAAGCCGAAGATGACGGATATTCCCTGTCATCTCTGCGGCGCGCCGATGGTGGTGCGTGCAGGACGGAACGGGGAATTCCTCGGGTGCAGCACGTTCCCGAAATGTCGCGGCACGCGGTCGATGCCCACGGGCGTCTTCTGTCCCAAGGACGGCGGTGAGCTGGTCGAGCGTCGCTCCAAGAAGCGCGGAACCGCCTTTTACGCGTGCTCCAACGAGACGTGTGACTTCGTCGCGTGGAACAAGCCGGTTGCCGAAACGTGTCCCGAATGCGCGTACGTGGGTGCAGAAATGAAGTTTACGAAGGCGCGCGGCGACTTTAGAAAGTGCCTCAAGTGCGGCAACGAATGGGACGTGCCGCAACCGGCGGAGCCTGTGGAGCCTGCGCTGGCTGGCTGATTGGAATTCCGTTGACGCCATCGAGGCGAGCGTGAAAACGCTCGCCTCGTGTTTTTAGCGGTGCGCTACGGTGCCCCGACTACGGTGGCCACTCCCACGGCGGCAATTGCTGGAACGACGGCAAGCGCTGCGCGCACACGACGCACGAAATCGGCACCGTCGAACGGTTTGCTGAGTATGCGTTCCACCGGAACCGGCAGTGCGATCGACGCGGTTCCGGTGACGTCGCCAGTGGCGAGCAGCGCCGTTTCGGATAGCGCGGGACGCTCGCGCTCCATCCACGCCATCAACGCATACCCGTCCATTTCTCCTGGCATCCGCAAGTCCGACACGACGAGGTCGACATGCTCACGCAGGAGGATGTCGCGCGCCTCGACTCCGCCCGACGCGACGAGTACATCGAGCCCCGCGCGGGTGAGCAAGCGCCGCTGGATCTCGCGAATGGCCGGCTCGTCGTCCACCACGAGCACTCGATGACGTGCTTCGTTGCCGCCATTCGTTGGTGCGGGCAGCAGGGCAAGCGGTGGTGGGGCAACAACGGACTCCTCGTTTTCGACCATTTCCCCTCGGCATAACCTGAGCGTGATACGCGCGCCGCCCTTTGGCAGGTTGCTCGCGGTGACGGACCCGCCAAACTCATTGACGAATCGCTGCACGAGCATCAAGCCGAGCCCCGTGCCTTTGCCTGCTTCCTTTGTCGTGTAGAATGGCGTGAAGGCATCGGCGACATTCTCGATGCCCGTTCCGTCATCGTCAAATTCGATTCGCACGAACTCATCGCCATCGTCGCACGCGTAGATGATGAGGCCCTCGCCACCACCGGCGACCACCGCGTCGAGCGCATTGTTCACGAGATTGACCACCGCGTGCTGCAGCTTCTGTGCGTCGGCCAGGACATTGAGCGAGGGCGACACGTCCACGTGCAGCGTCTTGCCAGCCTGCGCGAACGCGTGCGCACGAAGGCCGACCGCCGTACTCACGGCCGCAGCGAGGCCAACGGATTCCAGTGCGCCGCCAGGCTTGCGCGCGAAGCTGAGCAGGCTGCGCACGAGGGCATTCGCGCGTCGTGCCTCTCGCTCCAGTGGTTCCGCGAGCTCCGGCGCCATCGCCCGCGTTGCCGCGTCCGGCGACTCCGACAACTCTGCACGCAGGCACTCGGCCATGCCGAGAATTCCGCCCAACGGATTGTTCAACTCGTGCGCGAGGCCAGCGAGCATCTGGCCCATGGCGCTTAGTTTCTCGTGCTGCACCAATTCCTCCTGCGTGGCGCGAAGGTGATCGAGTGTCTCGCGCAGTTCCTGGTTCTGCGAGGCGGTCTGTTCGCGCGCCGCTTGCACGCGATCGGCCATCTGGTTGAATCCCGTGGCAACGACGTCGAACTCGTCGTAGGGTTGGGTGGCGACCCGCGCCGTCACGTCGCCAGCGCCGAGTCGCTGCGCAGCGGACGCAAGGTGATCGAGTGGCCGGAGTACGCGTCGCCGTAACAGGCCCGAAAGCAGGAAGCCCAGGCCGACCAACGCGAGCGCGACGAACACCAGTGCAATGCGCAAGCGTTGGGACAGGACTTGAAACTGGAGACGGAATGCGTCGCGCTGCCGCGCACGCGCTTGAAGGAACCGGCCGACCGCTTCCTCGAGTGCGGCGGCGCGCACATCCAATCCGTCGAGGCGCAGCAAGGCAGCGTCCGAACGCCCGCGCTGGACCAGGTCGAATGCGCGTTCGGCGGCGACTTCGAACTGTTGGTGTGTTTCCTTGATGGTCTCCACCTGAAGCCGCGCGTCCATCGACAACTCGTCGTGGAAGAGATACCCGCGGATCTCGCGATACACGCTGTCGCCTCGGGCGCGAAACATCGTGAGGTGCATGGTGTCGGGGCGCTGGAGAAAACGATACGCCGCGAGCTGCTGCTCGTACGTCAGTGCCACGATGAGATCGGCGACACGTTGCTCCTCGAGAAACGCCTCGCTGTCCCGCTCGACCGCGTCGCGCCATGACATGGCGAGGGCCACCGAGCCAACCATCACGGTCGCCGCGATCGACACCACGAGCAGCGTGGTAACGAGCAGCGTGCGCCGCAGCGTAGAAAACCGGATGCGGTGAAGCCACGCCGCCCACCTCACTCGAACTCCTCCTTCCTGTCCGCCCGCACGAGGAAGTATTGAGGTGCGCGGTCACCATCCGCTTCGAACGCGATGGGGCCGCTCAGGCCTGGAAACGCGGGCAAATCGCGACCAATGCGCGCGACCCAGTCGCGAATCGCCTCGCGCTTCGGGCCTGCAGCGCGAATCGCCTCCGCCAGCAACATTACCGCGTCGTGTGAGAGCACGGCCTGATCGCTGAGCTCTCCATGCCCAGCGCGCCGAACGGCGGCGCGAACGCGCTGCAGCGCGGTGTCCGCGCGCTCGATATTCACCAGCCGCACGTACTGCACGGCGTCGTAGCGATGCAGCGTGTCTTTGGGCACGCGCTCTCCACCGAATCCATCACTCGCGAACACGGTGAGCGCAGGCAGCGAGTCGCGCAAACCCTGCGAGAGTTGCGTAAAGGCTGCGTCGCGTCCAATCCAGATGAGCAGTGTCGGGCGCGCACGAATGAGCGACGCCAGCAAGTCGGCGCCACTGCGCATGTCAGCGCCATCGAAGGGCGCGTCGTACGCCGGCGTCACGCCGCCGGCCCGCAGGCGCTCCACGACCATGCCGTGCAACGGCCGCCCGTAGTCGTTGTTGACGAACATGACGGCCACGCGCGGCCTGGGCCGTATCGCCAGCACGTGGTCCGCGAGGTACGAGGCCTGATGCACATCGCTCGCAACCAACCGCATGCTATACGGCCCAGCGCGTCCATACAGCGCAGCCGTTGCGGTTGGCGCGATCTGCAGGACGTGACGTGCGTTGTACACCTGCGACGCGGTCAGGCTCGTGCCGCTGTTGGTGTGTCCAACAACAGCGAGTATCCCGGGATCCGCCGCGAGCCGCTCTGCCGTGCGAAGCGCCAGGCGCGCATTGGTCCCACCCGCGCCTTCGACGTTGCTCAGCTCCAGCGGGTGACCGTTGATGCCTCCCTGCGCGTTGACCTTATTCGCTGCGAGGGTAGCGCCTTCCGTTCCCAGGCGATCAAGTGCGATGCCGATGCGATACGGCGTGGCGTGGTCGCACGCGACGAGCGACGCAGTGAATGCCAGGGCAACCGCGCGTGGCGCGAATCCGAGAACCGTCACGGCTTACGTGCGCCCGCGTGTACGCGCTCGAGGAAGTACTGCGGCGCTCGGCTGCTGCTGGATGCGAACACGATTGGTCCGCTCAGCCCCATGACACTTCGTTCCGACGTGACCATGTCCGCGAGCCATGCTCGAATGGCTTCACGCTTCGGGCCCGCATTTCGGATTGCCTCGGCAAGCAGGGTGACGGCGTCGTACGAGAGAACGGCCTGGTCACTGAGCTCACCGAACCCGTCGCGGACGTACCGCGCCTGCAGTTGTCGCAGGGACGAATCGTTGCGTGCGAGATCCACGAGCCGCACGTAGCGCACACCGTCAAAGCGATGCAGGGAATCCGTGGTCAGTTCCGAACTTCCGAATCCATCGCTGGCAATGATCTCGAGACGTGGGAGCGCGCGCTTGAGGCTCGGCACGATATCGCCGTAGTCGGTCGCGCGGCCGATCCAGAGCAGCAGATCCGGACGCGTTTGTGCCAGCGCCATGACGAGCTCGCCCTGATTGGAATACGCGTCGTCCTCGGCGTACGGTGCATCGAATACGGGCGCCAATCCCGCGGATTGCAGTCGCGCCGCGACGACGCGCCGAAGGGGCCGCCCATAATCGTCGTTGACGTACACGACGGCAACGCGAGGTCGCTGCGCCCGGTTCAACGCTTGATCGGCGAGGAACACGCCCTGGAAGTCGTCGCTGGCAACGAGTCGAAAACTGTACGGGCCCGCCTGGCCATAGAGCGGCGACGTACTCGTTGGAGCGATCTGCACCACGTGGCGAGCGTTGTACACCTGGGATGCGGCAATGCTGGCACTGCTGTTCGTGTGACCCACCACCGCGAGCACGCGCGAGTCGCTCGCGAGGCTGTCTGCCGTCTCGAGAGCAAGCTTGGCCCTCGTACTCGCGCCGCCCCCCAAATCCACGAGTTCAAGCCGGTGACCGTGAATCCCGCCGTGCGCGTTGATCGTCTCGATCGCCACCGCCGCTCCGCGGGCACCGTCGGGGTTCAGGACGATGCCAATGTGATAGGGCGTCGGCTCGCGGCACGCGACAACCAGCGTCAACAACGCCAGGAGCCGCATGAGACGAAATTGTGGACCTTCCCGGAAATTGCCGCGCCGCCAGTTCATGGTCCAAGTGTCGGCAACTTGCCGAAAAATCCGGAGCATGTCCGGCTGCATGGACCGCCGAATGTCATCGCTGGATGGCGTTCACGTGCTGCAGAAAGTACTGCGGCGTCCTGTCTCCCTGGGCCGTAAACGCAATCGACCCGCTGATTCCCGAAAAGGCAGCCTGACCGCGCCCAACATGCGACAGCCATTCGCGTATCGCGTCGCGATCTGGCCCAGCCTTCCTCATGGCCTCCGCGATCAGGCACACCGCATCGTACGACAGAATTGCCTGATCACCCGGCTCGCCGAACCCAATGCGTACGTAGCGCTGCCGCATCTCCGTGAGGGCGGAGTCTGGTCGCCCGAGGTCCATGAGGTGCACGAGCTTCACTTCATCAAAACGATACCGGCGGTCGTTGAGCAAGGGACTTCCAAATCCGTCGCTGGCCATCACCTCGAGCTTGGGCAGCGCGCCCAAG